>JAJYOH010000171.1 GCA_021796315.1 Chloroflexota bacterium | reverse complement strand
ATTGTTCTCACCGCAAACGAACCCGTTCGCAATCACACAGTCAAAGCTCGAACCGCCGTAAACGCAAAGTCTCGTAGTACCGACCGAAATCTCGTAGTACGTTGAAGTCTCGTTGTAATATTAACGACCCACCTTTAAAATCAACTCGCGAAACGGGTATTTTATTTTCCCGACAATGAGTTTCATACAAGTGCAATAGCTTGGATTTCCCTTGCCCGGAATCGTTTTTCAGAAGCAAAATTGATTCGTCTCTGGTTTTTGAGTCACCAAGCAAAGATTGAAAAATTCCGAACTCAGTTTTTCTGTCAACGATAGGATGTTGATGTGACATAAATACAAATCCCCGGTTATTTTTTCTTTTTGATGAGCGAAGGCGAATCTTCTTTGGTTAGTTCGGTATCACCGATATTTTTATTATCAGCGATTGCGCCGCTTCCTGTTACCTTTATTTTGGTTTTGCCAATTGACCAATTGGCAAAAATTCCGTTTGATTTTTTGGCTGGTGTAGATTCTTTTGATTTCGTATTGGGGTTTTCGCCTTCAAACTTTAATTTGTTGCCGTGCAATTCCAAATCTACTTTGGCTTTGCGACGGAATATAAGAAAGCCGATGATAATGACCACGGCCAAAATAATTGTGACGATGATAATTGTTGTGTTTGTATCCATGAGTTACTCCGCCAAGTCTATGATACGAGTTTGGTTATTATACACTTGATAATATAAACAGATAAGTGCGTACCAGATAGGTTGTTTTTTCCTTTAAAATCAAGAAAGAAAACGGCTGGCTATGATATCCTCCACTTATTAGGAGTTTTACAAATGAAAGACCTCTTCATCAAATGGTTCATGTCTATCAATTCCTTCCTCATCCACGTCAGCCGCGGACGGATTGGGAGCAAACTTGGTAAACAAACCATTTTGATTCTGCATACCATCGGGCGCAAGTCGGGGATGGAACGCGTCATCCCGATCGCATATTTCGATTATGAAGACAGATATATGATCGTCGCGTCGAATTGGGGAAAGGATCAAAACGCGGCCTGGTTCTTGAATTTGCAGAAACAACCGCGCGCCGCGATTGAAGTCAAGGGGAAGAGAATCGAAGTCCAAACTTACGAAGCGCAGGGCGACGAGTATGATCGCTTGTGGAAATTTGCCACAGAACGTAACCCGCCATATTTGGATTATCAGAAGATGACCACGCGTCATATCCCGATTGTGGTTCTGCAGCCAGTCAAAAACAGGAGTGGTGAAAGAGACTAGGCCCTTTTTAAACACTAAGTCCCAAAGGCTCGAAGACTCAAAGGCTTTTTGTGGCTTTGCGCCTTCGTGTCTTTGTGGTTAGCCCATTGGATAGCCGCTCTCCGAAAAATAAGGATTCGTTTATGTATGGGGAAATTCATCTTGAAATCGCCACACGCTGAGATAAGCCAATTGTTCAGGCGTCCGCTTCGAGGTCGGCCTTGAAGCGGAAATACATAATTGATTTGACAGTTCATACCTACTCGGCTAAACTACGTCCAGCCTTGTTACAGAGTACTGCATAATTATCTAAATAAATATCTCGATTTTTCCCCGCTTCATGCATATAAAAATTGGGCTTTTGTGCAGGTAGCAGTAAGGAGTCAATTATGAATTTCAATAACGATGATGCCGTCTCCAGACGTGTCCGGGCCTTCGTCGACCGCATCGACGGAATGAAAAAGAACGATCAATATTTTTATAATCAACCCATCGAAGAGATTCACGGCGGGGCCAAAGTGCTGGTGCGCGGGCGTGAGATGGGCATGTATGCCTCGTATGGTTATCTTGGTTTGATCGGCCATCCGCGAATTAATGAAGCCGCAAAAAAAGCAGTGGATAAATTCGGCACGGGCACGAATGGCGTGCGCATGTTGGCGGGCACGTTGACCCTTCACACCGAACTCGAAGAAACCATCGCACATTTCAAACACACGGAAGCCGCCGTTACTTATTCGTCTGGATACGTCACCAACTTGACTGTCGTCTCGACCTTGATGGGACGCGGCGATTACGTTTTGTCCGATAAATTGAATCACGCCTCCATCGTGGACGGATGCCTGATGTCCGGTGCAGAGTTCCGCCGATTCAAACATAATGACATGGATGATTTGGAGAAACGACTTGGACAGATTCCGGATGGCGTCTCGAAACTGGTCGTCGCTGACGCCGTCTTCTCGATGGACGGCGATGTGATCGACCTGCCGAAGATGGTCGAAGTCTGCAAAAAATACAACGCGTATTTGATGATGGACGAGGCTCATTCGATCGGCGTGCTCGGCAAAACCGGGCGCGGCATCGAGGAACATTTCGGCCTCGAAGATGTGGTCGATATCAAAATGGGAACGTTGAGCAAGACCATCCCATCCGTGGGCGGATACGTGGCGGGAAAAAAAGAATTGATCAATTATTTCCGTCACGCCAGCCGCGCCTATATTTTTTCAGCGGCCATCCCGCCCGCGCAAGCTGCCGCGGCCAACGAAGCCTTCAAGGTGATTTTGGATGAACCCTGGCGCGTCGAGAAACTCCGCAAGAATGGCGAGCAGTTCATCAACGGACTCAAGTCTTACGGATTTGATACCGGCCTGACCACGACCGCCATTGTCCCCGTGATGTGCGGCTCGGATGAGAGCGCCTTCATCATGACGCGTGAAGCGCAGCATCATGATGTCTTCGTCTTGCCGGTGGTCTCGCCCGCTGTGCCCGAAGGCCAGGCGCGCCTGCGTGCGACGGTCACCGCCGCCCACGAGCCGGAGGAGATCCAGCGCGCGATGGATGTCATCGCCACGGCTGGAAAACAGATCGGGATCATCAAATAAAGCAAACCGCCACTTTTTCGGTGGCGGTTTGTTTTATACGTTTGCAACTTTGATTCCTAACTCGGACAAGCCGAAACCTGCCAGGTTGAGCGTGTCGAAACCAAAAAGACTCACCGCGAAGAGCGCAAAGAGCGCGAAGATTTTTAAAAAAGTTTTCTTTGCGTTCTTCGCGTGCTAAGCCCTGCGTTTTTTCAGGGTCGCGGTTCAAAAATTCTTGTTTTTTGCCTGCGCTGGGTCGCCCTGGCCTGACCGCCAGGACAGGCAGGCACACGCGTACAAGGACTTCACTGATAAGGCACTTAATCCGTTCCCTCTTCCGCGGCGACAGGTTCATGCGGATGAACGTTGAAAATCTTAAACGCATTCTGTACTGCAGGCCCGATCAGGACCGCGAAGGCCACTGTGCCGATCCCTGCCGGGCCGCCGAGAAACCATCCGACCACGACCACGTTCAACTCAATCGCGCTTCGCACCACACCGACCGTCATGCCGGTGGTGCGTTTGAGCGAAAGCATCAAACTGTCGCGCGGCCCCGCGCCTGCTTCCACGCCGATGTAAACCGCGCTGGCGATTCCCTGAATCAAAATCGCACCGAGCAGCATCGTGATCTGCAAAGCCAGATTATTTTTGATCGAGGGGATCAAATACAAAAATAAATCTTCCCACGGCCCGATGCTCAAAATATTTGCGAGCGTTCCCCAGCCAACCTGCTCGCGCAAAAGCATGGATACCACCAGCACAGTGAAGCCGACCAGCACGGTCATTGTGCCCGGCGTCCGAAGCGTGATCTGTGAAAGCGCCACGTCCAGCACCGACCAGGCGCTCACGCCCAGATTGGCGCGGATCATCATTGCAATCGAAATTCCAAAAAGCGCGAAGCCGACCTGGATGACCAGCATGTCGCGCACAAACGTTTTCCAGCGGATGGGTTTCAACATAAGCGGCCATGATACCACGTCTATGATAGACTCACGCAATGGCCTCACTCATTCTCAAATCTGGACGCGACAAATCCCTGCTTCGCCGCCATCCATGGATATTCTCCGGCGCGGTTGAACGCGTGGATGAAGCGCCCGCATCCGGCGGGACCTTGGATGTGCTCTCGTTTAATGGAGATTTCCTGGCTCGCGCCGCATACTCGCCCACCTCGCAGATCCGTGCCCGCGTTTGGACCTTCAACGATGAAGCCGTTGATGCGGATTTTTTCCGCAAGCGGATTCGGTCTGTTCTCGCCTCACGCCACATGCTTCACATCGCTGATGACACCAATGCAATTCGCCTCATCCACGCCGAATCAGACGGCCTGCCCGGGCTGATCGTTGACCAATACGCCGATGCGCTTGTGCTTCAATCATTGACAACTGGTTCAGAATTTTGGAAGCAGGCCATCGCCGATATTTTGCTGGAGGAAACCGGCCTGAAAAATATCTACGAACGCTCCGATGCCGATGTGCGCGAACTCGAAGGATTAACTTCGCACGCTGGAATTTTGCGCGGCACGATTTCCAATTCTCAAATTGCCATCACCGAGCATGGTTTGAAATTCAATGTCAATATTTCTGAGGGCCACAAAACCGGCTTTTATCTTGACCAGCGCGCCAACCGTCAGCGGGTGCGGGTGTTGGCAAAAGATAAAGATGTGCTGGATTGTTTTTGTTACACTGGCGGATTTACAGTCAATGCGCTGGCGGGCGGGGCAAGGTCTGTCGTCTCGGTTGATTCGTCCGCGGAGGCGCTCAGGCTTGGGCGTGAGAATGCTTTATTAAACGGCCTGCCGGAATCAGAGTGGATCGAAGCGGATATTTTCCAGCGTCTGAGAAAATTCCGTGACGAGCGTCGCTCGTTCGATCTGATCGTGCTTGATCCCCCAAAATTTGCGCCGACAGTTTCTCAGGTCGATCGGGCTTCGCGCGCTTATAAAGATATCAATTTGCTGGCTTTCAAATTACTGCGACCCGGCGGAATCCTTTTTACGTTCTCCTGCTCCGGCGGCGTCGATGCGGACCTGTTCCAAAAAATCGTGGCGGGCGCCGCGCTGGATGCGAACGTGGACGCGCAGATCGTCGAGCGTCTTTCACAGGCATCAGATCATCCGGTTGGTTTGAGTTTTCCCGAGGGCAATTATTTAAAGGGATTGGTCTGCCACAAAACAAGTTAAGCAAAAAGGATGGGACGATAAGTCCCATCCTTTTTATTTTCGAAGATCAGCTTATTGTTTTTCGCCACAGTTCGGACAGAACTTTGAACCATCCTGAACTGCCGTGCCGCAACTGGCACAGGCATGTGTTGCAATGCCCGGTGTTGGCATGGCAGCTACAGAGGCCGGCCTCGCAGAGTTTTTACCGATCAAATATACGGCGTAGAAGACCAGAGCCAGCAGCGCCAATGGGATCAATCCCATGAAACCGCCGAACATAAAACCGAAGGGCATGAGGCCGAAGGGGGAGTATCCGAAACCGCGTCCGCCCATCATTGGGCGAACCCAATCGTCACCACCGCGCATCATCGGTCCGTACCAACCTCGAGCTTGTGGATTTACGTTCTGCGGCGGCAGGTTCCCGCGCTGCTGTGGCTGGAAGCCGTATCCCGGGCGGAAGTTGGCAGTGAACATATTGTTGCGCATCACAAAAGCCAGTCCGACCAGGCCGGCGACAACTACTAAAACGACCAGGATCCCCAAGATCCATTTCCAAATTTTCTTCATTCTTAACTCCTTTATTTATGCCCGAATAATACACGTTTATCCTGAACATTGGATGAAGGAAATATGTAGTTTGTGTAAAGATTTTTGGCTCATGAAATTATGGATAAAAATCGAAAAAATCCATGACGCTGGAAAGCGGCGCATGACCGCATCCTTGATACAATTTAGCCATGCTGAAAACAAAACATACTTCCCTGATTCGATTTCTGGTTGTTGTGGTCCTGATTGGCATCCTCGCTCTCTTTGGCCCCGAAGAACAGACACTTGGCGCGAACGTGCGGGTGGTCTATCTGCACGGCGCCTGGGTGCTGACGGCGGAACTTGCTTTCATTGCGGCGGGTCTCGCGGGACTGGTCGGCCTGATTGCGCGCCGCGACAGCTTCCACGCCTGGTCCGCTGCTTTGGGCCGGACCGGCATCTTCTTCTGGCTGACCTATCTGCCGCTTTCGCTGTGGGCGATGGAGACCAACTGGAACGGCTTGTTCCTGGCCGAGCCGCGCTTCCGCCTGGCAATGACTTTTGCTGTCGTCGGCTTGTTGTTGCAGATCGGTCTGTGGATTTTGGACAATAAAGCGCTTACATCCGCGGCTAACATTGCATATATTGTTGTCCTGCGCGTGGTCTTCGCAACGGCTCAAAATATCATGCACCCGCCTCCTTCGCCGATTTTTAGTTCCGGTAATTTTTCCATCATCGGATTCTTTGTGGCGTTGAATCTTTTGACATGGCTGGCGGCTTATTTCCTCACTCGCTGGTTCCTTTCGATTCAGCGAATCGGCGAGCCAGCGATTCAACGAGCCAGCGATTCGACGAGTCAATGATTCAGCAAATCAATAAGTTGATGAATCGACTAAATAATAAAATGTTGTAATCTTGATTTGGTGGAGGACTCATGAATTTCACGGAATGGGAAAACCAAGTTCCGGACAGAATCAAGAATGAGCCAATTTGGAAATTTGCCGGTTACAGAAAGGCGCTTTTTGTTTACGACCTGGTATGGAATGACACTGAAAATTGGATAAAAGATTTGCGCGGCCGTTCATTGGCTGATCAGATTGTGAGAAGTTCCGGTTCCATTTCTGCCAATTTGGAAGAGGGGCCTGGTCGCGGGTATGGAAAGGAACTTCAATATCATTATCGCGTTGCGCTGGCTTCCGCTCGCGAGACAAAAGGATGGTATTTTCGCGGACGGCGATTTATGGCCGCCGAAATTTTAGAAGAACGGATGGCTCTCGTCGATGAAGTTATTGCCCTGCTCGTCACTGAGCTCAATCATCAGCGTCAATTCAACAACCGCTGAATCTCGAATCGTCGAATCTTTGAATCGCCGAATCTTTGAATCGCTGAATCAAACATGCGTTTGCGTATTCAGTTAACTGTCGTCATGGTGCTGCGCACCATCCTGAACACCATGCACAGGATGGTCTATCCTTTCCTGTCCATTTTTGCGCGCGGACTCGGCGTGGATGTAACCGTCCTCCAATACGCGATGACCGCTCGAAACTTTGTCGGGGTATTCGCGCCGATCACTGCGCCCATTGCAGATCAACGCGGGCGCAGGTTCGGAATGTTGACAGGGATCGTGATCTTTACGTTCGGCGTGGGATTGGTTGCGCTTTTTCCAAACATCTTCACACTTTCCATCGCGCTTATCCTGGCGCTGCTTGGCAAATACATTTTCGATCCCGCCATGCAGGCTTACTTCGGCGACCGCATCCCTTACGGGCAGCGCGGCACTGCTTTGGCTGTGACGGAGGTGGCATGGTCAGCGGCGTTCATCGTCGGCGTGCCGGTCATGGCATTCTTGATTCAGCGCAATGGCTGGTCTGCTCCGTTTCCGGTTTTGGCAATAGCAGGTATTGTGATGTTCGCGGTCATCTTCTGGATGATCCCGCGCACTGATTCGCATCACGAAGCGACCAAAGACTCGCGTCAAAATTTTCGCGCTGTGTTCACGTCTGTCCCGGCATTGGCGGGCATGTCCATCGCATTGTGGGCCAGCGCGGCCAATGAAATGGTCAATCTTGTTTTCGGCGTGTGGCTTGAGAATTCATTTGGGCTCAAGATCGCTGCGCTGGCCGGCGCCTCGGCTGTGATCGGGCTGTCAGAGTTGAGTGGGGAGGGACTCGTAGCGTTGACCACCGACCGGCTGGGCAAGCCGCGTGCGCTTGCGCTGGGACTCGTCGGCAACGCATTGGCTTGTGTTCTGTTGCCCGTTATCGGTCGGACTGAAGCGGGCGCTCTGGTCGGCCTGTTTCTTTTTTACATTACATTTGAATATGTTATGGTCAGCCACATTCCGATGATGACTGAGCTTGTCCCGCAGGCGCGCGCCACTTTGCTTACATTCAATTCAACGGGGCAATCCATCGGTCGCGCCATCGGTGGATTTTTGGCGACCTTCATTTTCCAATCATTCGGTTTTCCTTTTGTGGCGGGTCTGGCGCTTCTGCTCAATGGTTTCGCTTTGCTGGCTTTGGCCGAACTGCAAAAGAAGATCGTAATCATGCCGCGCATTCTCGAATGGGCGAGCAAAACTTTTTCCCGAACGAACTGAAACCACGTATAATCGGATAAATCCATTTTAGAAAGTTCGATATATGACCGAAACAAAATTTACGCGCGGCAAAGGTTTGCTGGAACCGACACTTGCGCACTTGCGGACCCAGCGCGCCAACCGCCTCATTCCCGCCGACCTGAGAGCGGGCCGCATTTTAGATATCGGGTGCGGCTCCTTTCCCTATTTCCTTGCCCACACTTCCTTCCAGGAAAAGTTTGCAGTTGACCAGCTTCCGATGGCAAAAGAGACCGCCGTTCAAAATCAGATCGAATTCTTTTCACTCAACTTGAATGAAGCGCCGCATTTACCGTTCGAAGATAATTTCTTCAGTGTCGTGACTCTGCTGGCGGTGGTCGAACATCTCAACCCGGCCAGCATGGCGTTGCTTTTTCAGGAAAGCCATCGCGTATTGAAGCCGAACGGCACCGTCATCCTGACCACGCCCGCTGCCTGGTCGGATGGATTATTGAAATTCATGGCGAACATCAATTTGGTCAGCGCAGAGGAAATCCACGAACATGCCTTCGCTTACACACTGCCGCTCATCGGCTGGCATTTTGGTCAGGCGGGCTTTGAAATGACCAAGGTCAAGTTTGGATACTTTGAGTTCATGCTTAATATGTGGGCCACCGCGCGGAAATAATTTTGCTGTTGTAATCTATTGGACTTTTTTCTTATTGTAGAATATATCCAACCACTGAAGGAGATTGACCATGAGAATTCGCAACCTGTTTTTGATTCACTCTTTGATCGCTTTGTTGTATTCGTTGGGTCTTTTACTGATCCCCCAGACGATGTTGTTTTTATATGGCGTCACTTCGACAGCCGGAGATAGGTTGCTGGCTCAATTCTTCGGCGTTCAATTGTTGATGTCCGGCATGGCCACTTTGCTGGCGCGTGATGAGTCTTCATCCGGTGCGCGCAATGCAATCACCCTCTCCATTCTGATCTCAAGCGCCGTCGGCCTGATCGTTTCCATCGGCGGGACTATGTCCGGAACCATGAATGCCCTCGGCTGGTCGGCGGTGGTTATTTATGGTTTCTTCGCCATTGCTTTTGCGTATTTCCAATTTATTGCTGCCGAAGAATAAGTCTTACAAGTCTGAAGGTCTAATAGGTCGAACAGGTCGTCACAAGGCGGCCTGTTTTGTTTTCTTACAATTAAGACCTATGTTCATCCATGTTTATCTGTGGTTAAATTGAATCATGCTCATCCATTCATCCACCCAACTTCTTACTCTCAAAGTCGGACAGTCGCGCATAAACGTCCCGCCTTTGAAATGTCAGGGCATTAAAACCAAATTGGTCGAATGGATCAAAGAACATGCAATGCTTGACAAAGAAGGCATGTGGATTGAGCCATTTATGGGTTCGGGCGTGGTTGGATTTAACATGCGTCCAAACCGTGCCATTTTTGCAGATGTAAATCCACATATTATCAATTTCTATAACGCCATCGAGCAGGGAAAAATTACTGCTGGAATTGCCAAGGAGTTTTTGGAGGCTGAAGGTGCGAGTCTTCAATCCAAAGGCGAAGACCATTATTATAAAATTCGTGAACGCTTCAATAAAACCAATGATCCTTTGGACTTGCTTTTTCTAAATCGCGCCTGTTTCAACGGCGTGATGCGGTTTAATAAAAAAGGCGGCTTCAACGTTCCTTTCGGTCATAAGCCTGAACGTTTTGCAAAAGCTTACATCATAAAAATTGCTAATCAAATTAAATATGCGACTCAGGCAACCAGTCAATACGACTGGCAATTTGTCTGTGCTGATTTTAGAAAGATAATTTCATCGGCGTCTCAAAAGGATTTTATTTATTGCGACCCGCCTTACATTGGACGACACGTTGATTATTTCAATTCATGGTCAGAACAGGATGAGCAGGAACTTTACAACATGCTTGAAGTGACGCCAGCTAAATTTATTCTCTCAACCTGGCACAGTAATAAATATCGCTCAAATCCTGCAATTGAAAAATACTCCTATCGTTTTACCGTTTTGACGCGCGAACATTTTTATCATGTTGGCGCGAGTGAAAAGAATCGCAACCCAATGCTTGAAGCGATTATCCTTAACTACAACCCAATGCCGCAAATCGAAATCCAATTGGAAAAACAGATGGCTTTGTTTGATAAATCTCATAAAGATGATTATGTGATTTACACTCCTCACACTGCCGACTAACTACTGACGACTGGATACTGAAATGCTCATCCATTCCTCCACCCAGCTCCTGACACTCGCAGGCGGCCCGCAACGCGGACACGCGCTCGGCACACTTGGAATTATTCCAAACGGTGCTGTTTT
>JAJYOH010000170.1 GCA_021796315.1 Chloroflexota bacterium | reverse complement strand
AGGATTGGATGTGACAACCCATGCGTAGGCGGCGCTCTCTTGCGCCACCGCCGACGTTAGAGAACGTCGGCTACGCAGAAGATATGATTTATGTTCACATGTCCCTATTGCGGCTTTAGCGGTAAACGTTCCGAAGTCCACAATCATCTGGCGGAGAATCATGGTGATACGCTGGGTTCGCGCGTGGATGAGTTTACGGGTCACACGTTCTACATTGTGACGTGTCCTGTGTGCGGCGCGAGTTATGAACAGGTCACAAAGAAGGCGCGCCGCGACCCGAATTTTGTGTCAGAATATGAATACGAAATTCGACTCGTCGTTTTTGATCTACTTCTTTATCACCTTCAAGGTGAACACAATTTACCCTCGCCCCCGTCCCCTCTCCCATTGGGAGAGGGGTGAAGGGGTGAAGGACAACTAGGAGAATGACATGGCAACAGTTCGTGGATGTAACATTCCTGAAAATCTCTACTACTGGGTGGAGAAACACGCTTGGGCATTGCCCGAAGCGGATGGCACGGTGAAGATTGGGATCACCGATGTGGCGCAGCATTTGGCAAAAGGCATTGTGAATGCAACGCCGAAGGAAGTTGGGCGCACAGTGCAGAAAGGCAAAAGCGCGGGGACGCTTGAAAGCGGCAAATGGGTCGGACCTGTCACGTCGCCCGTGACGGGTGAGATCGTGGAAGTGAACGAAGCCATGAAAACCAAGCCATCGTTGATAAACAATGATCCGTACGGCGAAGGCTGGTTCGTGAAAGTCAAGCCAACCGACTGGGCCGGCGAAAGCGCGGCATTGCTGACGGGTGAAGCGGCGGTCGCGGCGTATCAGAAGTTCATGGAAGAGCAGAATTTGAATTTCGAGTAGTACGAATAGAACGCGGATAACGCGGGTGAAACGGATTTGCGCGGATGATTTAAAAAAGAATTCGTGGAAATCCGAGGTATCCGTAAAATCCGTGTTCTATTTACGAATGACAAATGATTTATTACGCCTGCGACATTCCCGAAGACCTGACTTACGACATCGAACGCGATGTGTGGATTCGCTTCGATGGCGATATCGCCACGCTCGGCATGACCGATGTTACACAGACTCGCTGCGGAAAGTTTGCGGCGATCAGTTTTCGGGATGTTGGGAAAAAAGTGGCGCAAGGCAAACCGTTGGCAACCGTTGAAAGCGCAAAATGGGTCGGTCCCTTCCCCGCTCCGTTTTCGTGTGAGATTATCGAGACGAACGAAGAAGGTTTTGCAAGAAACATTTTGTTAGCCAACAAAGAGCCATACACCGATGGCTGGCTCGTAAAAGTACGAGCGACAGATTTGGAAAACGAACGCGGTCATCTGGTGACAGGCGCAGAAGCGGTTGAAAAGTACAAGGAAAGAATCAAAGAGTTGAAGGTCAATTGTTTGAGGTGTATTGATTAACGACATGTCATTGCGAGCCGCGAAGCGGCGAAGCAATCTCTCAGTAAATGAGGGGATTGCTTCGTCGGGTCTTCGACCCTCCTCGCAATGACGTAAATTAACGAGGTGACTCATGCCCAAAAGAATCCGTCTGCTCTACATGGAAAACGTATCCCCGCTCCGCTCGCAGACCGTCTATCACGCGGTCGGGTACGCCATGAAACAAGACACACCGAACACCATCATCATGGTCTCGCCGAACGGACCGTACGTGTCTATTGGCTACCACCAGGACATGCAAAAAGAAGTTGACCTGGATTACTGCGCCCAGCACAATCTGCCCGTCTATCGGCGCGAAGTCGGCGGCGGCGCGGTGTATTTGGATAATGGTCAGCTCTTCACTCAATGGATTTTTCACAAGGAAGATTTGCCTGCGTCGCTCGAGGAACGATTCAAACTTTATATTGACCCACTTGTGCAAACATATCAAGCCCTGGGAATCAATGCCAATCACCGTCCAATCAACGATGTGCACGTTAATGGCAAGAAGATCGGCGGCACGGGCGCGGCGCAGATGGGCATTGCCGAGATTCTCGTCGGCAGTCTGATGTACACCTTCGACAAGAAGACCATGTCGCAAGTGTTGAAAGTTCCATCGGAAAAAATGCGCGACAAAATTTTCGAGTCGCTCGAAGCCTATATGACCACGATGACCGAGCAACTCGGCTCCACGCCTGATCGTGTCATGGTCAAGGATTTGTATCTGCAGAAAGTTTCCGAAGCGTTGGGAGCAGAAATCTACGAAGGCGAATGGACTCCCGAAGAGGAAGCGATGGCGCAGGAGATCGACGCGCGCTTCACGTCCGACGAGTGGCTGTATCAAAAGGGACAACTCCGTCAGCAAGGCGTGAAAATCCATCAGGATGTACACATTGTCGAAGCGGCGTTCAAGGCGCAGGGCGGTTTGATCCGGGTCATCGCCCGTTTGCGCGAAGGTCGCATTGACGATGTCACCATCTCTGGCGATTTCACATTGCTTCCATCCTTTGCGTTGGGTGCGCTTGAACAATCCCTGCGCGGCGTCGCTGCCACACCTGAAACGCTCAAATCCAAAATTGAAGAAGCGTATTACCGGCTGCAAATCCAATCTCCCGGTGTCACGCCTGCGGATTTCACAACGGCAATCATGAACGCGGTCGCACCCGCACAGTCTGTTTAGACCCAACCGCAAACATCAGTGACTTTCCCGTCGACACATTTCGCTGCTCCTTTGAGCTTATGGATTTAACCAGATTTATTCCGGAAGTGACACCGTAAATTTGCCTCAAAGCGCCTCCCTGTCGTTGAAATGGAACAAGGGATACTCACCTTATCTTTTGCCGTTCTCACTGTCTTTTAGGACAATCAACTCGACCTGCTCCGGTATGACTTCGATCACGCAGGAGTGACCTTTTTGTGCGCTTTGAGCGGTATAGTAACGGCGCAGCCAGAGCTGTCGAGGGTGGGATAGCCAGTTGCGAATCCCATCGGCCGTCAGGATATATTTGCGCGCCACTCGTATGCCATAGGATTGCTGTGTCTGGCGGTCACTTCGCACGCTCGCCCGGCCATTGATGCGCAACACCCGCTGGTCATGTAGGTCCTGCTCGATCCCAAAGAGGAGACTCACGCGCGGATCTGCCTTGATGTTGCGGACTGAGAGCGTCCAATCCGGTGTGCCAAGCCAGATGAGCCCGTCCAGATGGATAAAGTAAAGCGGATTGACGCTCGGTCGCCCATTGCGTGAAAGCGTGGCAATGCGTGCAACCATGCATCGTTTTAGGATGTCAAGCGCCACAGGATCGTCAACTTTCATTTTTCACCGCTCGCATCATTCCATAATCCCACGCGACTGTCTTTGCGGCGACCACCTCGAACCATATTTGGCTGGAGGGCACATTGGGGGGAACCTCGGCCGGGCGGACCTGGCCGCGTATATAGATGGCGCGCAAGTCGAAATAGTAAATCCCTTCGTCGATGAGAAGAACAGCCTCCTGTCCAGGGCTTGGCTGGCACGCAGCGTCTTCAGGGAATCCCACCAGGTAACGGCCTTCAAACCACAACATTATGACTGGCTGGGCCTGTGGCCCGTGATCACCAGCAAAGCAGATGCAGGCGCGTGGAACCCGCTCGAGCAGGTCGCGTGCAGAAGCAGGGTCGATATTCCTAGTGACCTGTTTCATGATAGTGCTCCACCATTGTAGATTTTTTCATGGATACGCTTGTATTCATAACGGTCGCGTTACTCTCTTTTATCTTTTATTCCCTTGGGCGCTGAGATAAGAGAGATGATGAGAGCAATAATCCCAAGGATCGTAGACACCACTATAGAAGCAAGCACATCTCCCAAGCCACAAAATTCTGCCTGACAAGAATATTGGTCAAAAAAGAAGAACAGGTTTATAGGTACACTCAGAGAAGCAATAAGAATAGCGGCTATCCAATATTTCTTTTTTGTTGCGATCGCCACAATGATTGCTATCACAGGTACAAAAAAGAAAGTAAGGGAACTCACCGCATCGGTGATGTTTGGTTTCATAAAATATTGAACCTGGTGGTCAAAAGACGCGAAACGATTGAGAATAAGTACTGCTGTGATAAAAGAGTAAATTGCTGTAATAGCCCATTTAAGCGATCTGTTCCAAGTTGTTATCGACCACATTAAGATAATGCCAATTGGAAAAAATAACAGTATTGCAAGAGCAACGAGTGTATTTTTAATAAATGTATTCATATCTTCCTTTTGGGTACTTGTTCGGAGACCAACCAATGGTTGGCGTACCTGCGCTGGGGCGGGGAAGCTGTGTTGGGCAGTTTTTATTGTATAGCATTTGTATATCAACTTTTTTAAACCTTGCGGCAAACCAGTGCACCTTGCCAATTGGGACTATCATCGCGTCCACACGGTTGTCGCCTAATGCCTATCTAAAACAAGCTTTGATGAATATTTCATTCAGCCATTGGGTCCGGTGTTGAAAATGTAAAGATAGGTAATCCCGAATGATAATTTTGGGGAATACCGCGGATTGATGATATAATCATCCAAAACGTTTTGGATGATTATATCATATGTCAACCACAATCCGGGATGTCGCCCAACACCTGCATTTATCCATCACCACGGTTTCTCGTGCGCTCGATGGTTACGATGATGTGGCCGTAGAAACCCGCCAGTTGGTTGTGAAGACAGCCCAGAAAATGGGCTATGTTCCCAACCGAGCGGCCAGACAATTACGTCGTCAGCGAACGGAAACAATTGGTTATATCCTGCCTGCAGAGAGCACTGGTTTCACGGACCTATTTTTCTCGGAATTCATTGCGGGTCTCAGCGATGAAGCTGCCCTTGGTCGTTATGATCTCTTGGTGGCATCTGCTGCTCCCGACAGCAAGGCGGAAAAGGAACTCTACGAGCGCTGGGTTCAGGGTGGAAAGGTGGATGGCATCATTATCAATCGTGTGCGGCTCAGCGATTGGCGCCTGCATTTTCTCTCGAGACAACACGTGCCGCATGTGTCGCTTGAACGTTCGATTTCTCAGCGTGATTTTGTTGGCATCGAAGTTGATTCGCTCAGTGGCATGTTAGAACTCATGGCACATTTAGTTGGTCGTGGTCATAGAAGGATTGCATATACTGGCGGCGTGTCCGATCTTAAGATCGATCATGATCGTTTTGCGGGCTATCAGGCCGGGTTGGAGGCCGCAGGCATCGGCTCTGATCTAGAATTGATTGTTCGGAGTGATATGACATCCGAAGGCGGTTACCGGGCAGCGCAATATCTTTTGGATCTTGCCAATCGCCCGACAGCAATCGTTTGTATCAACGACCTGACTGCCATCGGCGCGATGCACGCGGCCCATGAGCGAGGTCTGGTTATTGGCCGCGAGCTGGCTGTTGCCGGCTTCGATGGAATTGCAGATGCCGCGCATACCGAGCCTCCGCTCACAACGCTTGAACAGCCGGTTTATACGGTGGCGCGACAATTGACTCACATGCTTCTTGCTGTTATTTTGGGAAATCCATTGGAAAACAAGCAAGTAAAAATACAACCAAAATTAATAATTCGTTCTTCGACAGGTGGCTAATGGCGCTAAGGGAAAAGTTTCTTAATTGGATGGATCGCGTCCCAACCTCTCAGACTTTGTGGTTGGGTACCATTTCGGTATGTGTTGGCTTGACAACGGGATTGGGCGTTTGGCTATTCAAGCGCTCGATTGATGTGGTTCAATTTATTATGACGGGCGGCTTTAATTATATTGAACCAGTTGCTGGCAAATGGAGTATTGTGCTGGTACCCGCAGTGGGTGGTGTCATTGTAGGTTTGATCTCGTATTATTTTGTACAGGAAGAACGCCATCATGGGGTGGCCGGTATTATGGAGTCTGTAGCGCTGGCAGGTGGGCGATTACGCTACAAACAAGTTCCGGTAAAGGCGGCGATCTCTGCAATTTCCATTGGCGCAGGCGCCTCGGTTGGGCCGGAAGATCCGTCAGTGCAGATTGGCGCCAATCTGGGTTCAATGTTTGCACAGATGTTGCGCATGTCTGATGAACGGATTCGAACATTGGTAGCCGCGGGTTCTGCGGCGGCGATTGCAGCCGCATTTAATGCTCCGATCGCAGGCGTATTTTTTGCCCTTGAGTTGATCCTTGGCGAAATCAGCGAAAACGCTCTCGGCATGATCCTGATCGCCGCGGTCGCTTCTTCATTGTTTACTCAGGCCGTCAGCGGACCAGAACCGGCTTTTCATATTCCAACTTATGCTTTCAATTCGTTTTGGGAATTGCCGCTTTATCTGGCGTTGGGTTTGCTGGCAGGCCCCGTCTCAGCGGTCTATACTCGCCTGCTTTATTTTCTACAAGATTTATTTCATCACTGGCAAATCCCAAGTTGGGTTAAGGCTGCCAGCGGTGGTTTGATCCTTGGCGTGGTGGGAATTTTCCTGCCACAGGTATTAGGTGTTGGTTATGGAACCATCCAGGAAATTTTAAATAAAAATGACCTGACCTTCTGGTTATTGTTGGCTTTACTAATTGCCAAATTGATTCTGACGCCGCTCAGCCTCGGCAGTGGATTCAAGGGCGGCGTATTCGCTCCCTCGCTTTATCTCGGAGCAGCGCTCGGCGGCGCATTCGGGCTTGCGGCAAGCGCCTTGTTTCCGAGTCTGGATATCAACCCCTCGGCCTTTGCGCTCGTGGGAATGGCGGCAGTGTTGGCGGGAACTGTTCACGCGCCGTTGACAGCTACGATCCTGCTGTTTGAGATGACCAATGATTATCGCATTATCCTGCCCGTGATGTTCGCCGTGGCGGTGAGCCTGATCATCTCGCAGCGAATTCAGCGCGACTCGATCTATTTGACCGGTCTGGCTCGTCACGGTATCCGGTTGGACCGTGGGCGGGATATCGAGGTATTGCAAACTATCACAGTGGGCGAAGCCATGCAGACCGATACGCTCACCTTACCGGAATCAACAAATTTGACCGAAGCTGCTGAAATTCTTGCGCGGACTCGTCATCACGGTTTGCCGGTTGTTGATGAAATCGATAACTTGACCGGCATTTTGACTGTCCAGGATATTGAGAGTGTGGATGAAACAAGACGCGAAGCCACAACAGTTGGGCAAGCGTGCACGCACGAATTGTTGGTAGCTTATCCCGGCGAGTCTTTGAGCAGCGCCTTACAACGCATGGGACACAGTGACGTTGGCCGTTTGCCGGTTGTCGATCGAAACTATCCCCGCAAACTTTTAGGAATGTTGCGTCGCGCAGATGTAATTCGTGCATATGATATTGCGTTGACACGCCGCACTACACAACGTCATCAGGCAGGTGAAATCCGCCTGGATGCAATCACCCCTGAGCAAGTAAATGTATCGGATGTTATGGTTGAACGAGGCGCGACCTGCGCGGGGAAGAAGATGAGCGAAATCTCATGGCCCCATGATAGTTTGATTGCCACTGTTCGTCGAGGCAATCAGGTTTTCATCCCACATGGTGACACACTTATAAAACCGGGTGATATTCTCGTTGTGGTAGCTGAGGGGCAGGATCGGGAGGAAGTCTTGCGGCTCTGCCATTCATTGACCTGATTGGGAAAATGTGACCGAGTGGAATGAGAATCGAACGCCCTCAAAAAGGGCAAACTCTTATGAAGCGAAGGAAGCCAGAACATATCGCAAAGTTCTTGTACAAAGCTGATGATGAATTGGCAAACGACTCGACTCCCGCCTCGCGCCGCCAGCCGTTGATCGTGCTGGACCTGCCCGTCTCGGTCATCCTTTGGGCGCACACACAGGGACTCCCGCTTCTGGCCGACCTTCAACCTTCCGCTCCTGCCCAGGGGGAAGCTGCTTCCGTATCCCAGTCCCCGGCCCTGCTGATGGTTTCCCCCGCCGCCGACGCCACCTACCGCCTGGCCGCGGATTTCGACCCCGCCGCGCAGCAACTGCCCTTCCAGGTCTCCGCCAACCAGCCCTTCGCCAGCATCTCGGTTCTAGTGGACGGCAAGATCTTTATCCGGTTCACCGCCCCGCCAAATTGCAGGGATGCGGAAGATCAGAAAATACAAATCGGATGTGCCTTTGATTAGCTTGATAGTTGCTCGGATGCTCCACACACCGATGGCAATCCCTGCCAGAACGAAGAGCACATACAGCCACTGGAATTTTGCCAGCGGAAATGGCCGTTGGCAATATCGCGGAAAAAGTAGAAGCCGAATATCGCAGAGAACTGGAGGAACAGGAAGGCGCGCAGCCAGATCTTGAAGCGGCTTTTCTTCATCTCACCGCGCAGGGATTGGAGATATGAAAACGGAGACATTATCTTTTGGGTCATCCGTACCTGAATCCGATTACAAAGCAAAGCGTCATCAACAATAGCAGGCCAGGCAGCACTTTGAGAATCATCTCGCGTGAAAGAATGGGTTTGCCCGCCTTGAGGAAGGAGAGCAGCAGTCCGCCGATGCCGATCAACGCGCCGCCGATTCCAATGAGGGAAAAGAGCGGCTGGGCTTTTCCCTGAATCGAAAGGATAATGGGCAGCAGGAAAATCGTCAGGCCGGCGATGCCGTGGACGAGAGCCAAAACGATGGTCGGGATTTTGCCTGGGGTGGGGATCGAGCGGGTCAACGTCACGGCGAGGAAACCTCCGATGGCGAAGACCAGGTACAAGGTCCGGAATGAAGCGAGATGCTCCCAGACGAGTCCCGTTGCGAGGCTGAGAGGAATGATCGTCGAGACGATGACCACGATGGGCGAATCCAGCACTTCAAAGCCGAGAATGATGAGCAGGAGTCCCGCCACAAGCAAGACGCCGAAGGCCGCGGTGTAGGCAATGATGGGCAGGCTCGAGAAGCCGTCGATGCCGACCGCGATCTGATAGGCGGCAAGCAGACCCGTGAGCAGCAGCAGGACGCGATCCACGGGACTCATTTTCATTAGATCACCTCGATCACTACCAGGATCATGGCCGCCAGCATGTAAACTGAGGCGTACTTGAACAAGCCGAAGTTGACGCGCTCCGATGGCTTCAACAGGCTGCCGACAGCCAGGGCCAGCAGGCCAACGGATAGCACAACCAGCACGCGCAGGTAACCCCAGGTCATGCCGATGCCATAAGCGGCGAAGCCGATCATCAGCGCGGCAAGGAGGCTGGAGACGGCAATGATCGCCCGCGTGGCGGGGAAACCGCAGGTGGATGGAAAGGTCGGCACGCCGGCGGCTTTGTAATCCTCGTAGTACTTCATACTGAAAGTCATGATGTGAGTGGGGATCCAGAACAGGATCGAGAGCGAGAGCACGATCGCGATCCAGTCAACACTGCCTGCGCCGAGAACACGCCCTGCCAGGATGGGCATACCGCCTGAAATGCCGCCCCAGACGATGCTCCATGCAGTGCGGCGTTTGAGCCAGATCGTGTAAATGACCACGTCGAAGAACAGACCCGCGAAGACGACCAAGCCATAAAGCGGTTCCATCGCCACTGCCCATGCGACACCAGCCAACGAAAGCACCAGCCCCAGACGTAACGCCTCCAACGGACTGACCTCGCCCGATGCCAACGGACGGTTATGTGTGCGCTTCATCCTGCCATCAATATCGCGGTCGTACCACATGTTCAGGATGGTGCTGCCGCTGATCGCCAGGAACAAACTGCCGGTGAGACCCAGGAGGGTGGTCCAATGTGTCACCGGGCAGCGCGCGCTCATATAGCCAGCCAGTCCGGTGGCAAGCAACAAACCGGTTTGCAGGCTTTTGATGAGCGACCAGTACAGACGTAGTTTGGTGAGCATGGTTTTCATGGGTTATCCTTTTTATGGGATGAATAAGGGCAGGCCTACCAGCTTGCCCTTATCAAAAATCATCTTGCGCACCTGAATCCGACGCCCGGACTGAAGTATGTCGGCGTGGCGTTGTTGCGAACCCAGACGCGCAGGTCCATATCGTAGGTATCTTTCGAACCGCCGCGCATGAAGCGGTAATGCATGCCTTCGTACACGTCACCCGTCCATTGCCAGACGTTGCCTGCCATGTCATAAAGACCGAAGGGGGAAGCGGAGTCGAGGGTTTGGTAGTCGCCATATTTCTGCCCGTTGTAGAAGCCAACGGGCGAAGTGCGCGAGCCAAAGGAACTCATGTCTTCAAACGGGTCGCGCGATGCGTAGAAGTTGGCGTTGTTGCGAGCAATATCTTCGCCCCACGGGAAGGGACGCGTATCTGTGCCGCGCCCTGCTTTTTCCCATTCCATTTCGGTGGGCAGGCGTCCGTTCACAGAGCCGCAGTAAGCCCACGCGCCGAACCACGTCACCATCGTCATCGGATGGTTTTCATAGCCGGGCATTGGTGCGAAAGTTTTGCCGTCAAAGGTGAAGCGCGAGGCGGGATCATCCAGCGGGACGAAAATCCAATCGCCCGCTTTGATCTCCTCTTCATGTTTGACGCCGTGGAATACATCGCCGGGATAATATCCAACGATTGCCT
>JAJYOH010000169.1 GCA_021796315.1 Chloroflexota bacterium | reverse complement strand
CTACCGTTAAGTTATATCTGGGGAAAACTGGTGATCATCGGTGGGCACAATGTTGAATCGTGTTGCGAGTAATTTGAGTTCGTGCTCATTCAGACCGGGGATGGTAACGGCTTTGGCACCAGCCTCTTCCAATGGCTTGAGATGTGATCCCGGTTGACTAAGAACGATCAAGATTGTATTAGGTGGTAAATTTAATAGAGAGAGAGCTTCCGCGAGACTCCGCGATGGATCGAGTCCGCCTCCTCTAACAGCACGCACACGTGTGATGTGGTCAATTCCATCTATGACGAGGGCAATTTTGCGGTTTGGCTCCAATTCCAGAGATTTTCGGAGGCAACCAACAAGTGTCTCCTCATCAGCTGCAAATCTAGGGCGATTATCGGTTACGAGCCTAGGATCTGCTTCAGCAAGCCGACCAACGAGACTTCCAAAGACACGTTCCTCAAGGACGCGCTCAATCCGTTCGCCATCGGCATCGCCCAAATAACAGTAATGTTCCGCAGTGACCCAGCCCTCATTGGCGAGCGACTTAAGAAGTTGGTAACATATCCAGGATTTTCCATGGCCGGGTGGGCCAATCACAATTAGCTGGCCACCACCGCGTGCAAGCTCATTTGTGACTTCCATGAGCTGCTGAACAGCGGGTGACCTAAGCACTTCGAGAGTTGGGTCGACTGGATATGCTCGTGAGACAGCCCCGAAATCGCTTCGTAATTGTGATCTACGGAGTAATTCCTTGGCTGTCACATTTAGCCTACCCTCCCTCGCCGCGCGGGCCGCAGAGATCATGGCAGCAGAAACATCGATCGCAGAACGCCCAGTATTAGGAAATAGCTCAGCGCCGACTTCCGACCGTATGCGCGTCAATAACATATGCTCCGCTATCTTCGGTGCGGTTAAATCTCCGCTTGCAGGAGGGGCACCGACCTCCACAATGAGATGTTGGCAGGCCCATTGCAGATCATCGAAAGTTAGATGTGCTTCAGCGCTAAAAAGGAAACCAAATGGATGTTTGGCTTCGCTTTCGGGCACAGGCACGCGTTGTTGCCATAAAGCTATTGCATCGAAGCCGAGCCGGTGTGTTTGCATTATGGGGAGGAACGGACCGGGATCATTTCCGACTGGCGTGAGCACAGCAGTCAGATTGGGATCACTTGGCGCTTGATCACGGAGCACAATCCGGAAAGACAGCGCGTTCGCATCGCTTCCGGGTCCGGTACGATCCGCGATCATTGTTGCGATCAAACGATCTAAGCGCAGTCCTCTTTCATCGAACGTAAACGTTCGAAGAGAAAGTGGTCGATCATCGTTTTCAGTATGCTTGAACTGAACGCGTTCCCTGTTTCCACCTAGATCGATTGTGGTCAAGTCATCGAACCTGTCGTCGGGGACCAGCTTAGTGTCGACATCTACATGCAGTATGGTCCCTAACAACATGTCTACAAAGCGACAAGCGACGAGGAGATCTTGGTATTCGTAACCTTGATGTGCTGCTGTTAAGCTTCTCATATATCACGATTCTCGGTCATGTCAGCCCGCGAGTGTACTCTACTATCTTTCCTACTGAACGTGTTGGCTCGATCTAGTTGCTGTGTTTGGCTTGAGTTTGAATAACGAACTAAAGTGGCCGTTTTAAGTAGCCTTCCTTCCACTCTGATTTTATCTCACCATCCCAAGAGATGTTTTCTCTTTCTTTCCACTTCAAGTGCTCAATGCCTTTTTTATCGACCCATGTTTCCAGGTTGTAAACGATGCGCCCCCAAAGCCATGGATTACCCCCAATTATTAATGACTCGCTAAAGGGAACGCGCGAAGGCAATGAAGATACTTCCTGCAATCTCTCCGAAACCTCAATAGTGAGATTTTCTACTTTGTAAGGACAGTGTTTTTTCGACTTTGCGTAGGCGAATTGTTCGTGCAGAGAAAGAAAGCCCCTCACATAATATTGCTCAAGTATTTGTTTCACGGTGCCGTCGTTGTATCGCGAACTTATGATTGCCGCGAACTTATCTTTCATTTCAGCATGTTCGCCTGCCCATTCCCAGGTTAACAACCACGCGCGCTTAAGCGTCGCGCGGGTTTCTCTTACAGACTTGGATGTCGCTCTCATCGTTTTATACTTTCACTAAGCACATAATATTGATTTGATTAAGTTGCCTAACCATTTGGCATTGCCTTCTATGAACGGATACGGAGTGGACTTGATGGAAGGGTTTGTTAGGCTGCGAATAAAAGCGCCAAATGCCTAAGACTCGTGACGCTAGCTGCGTGCTATACCAGCCATATTCCTATAAATTATAATCTGTTGGGAAAACGCTGTTGGGAGAACGCTCATACGTAGATTGTGTATTCAAAAACTTTGTATCCAAAAGTACCTCATAATTGCCCTTGTCCTTAAATGTCTCGTTTTGCCAACGAAGATATATCCCAAGAAATTACGCGCCGCAGTACTCTTCTTATGCGAATATATATGCAATGAAGTAGAGTTTAGCTTACCTTGCCGTTGAGCAAATATCAGAAAGATTTATGTTCGCAAAACCGTTTTCGATGTTTGACATGTGGTGCCGTGTATACTTGCCTTATGGAAACCCTGTCCGGCAGCGTGGAACGCATCACCTTCTACAACCCTGAGAACGGATACACTGTTCTGCGCTTGAAACCGGATAGTCACCTGGGACAGAGACTGGTCAACAAAACCGCTTTGAACTCAGCCGGACTCGCAACGGTCGTTGGCAATTTGCCGGAAGTCTCGCCAGGGGAACACCTGCGCTTGCAGGGACAATGGGACAACCATCCCAAACATGGACCACAATTCAAAGCCGAAGTCTGCGAACAAACCCTGCCTTCCACAATGGCCGGGATCGAAGGCTATCTCGGTTCGGGGATGATCAAAGGCATCGGTCCCAAACTGGCCGAACGCATCGTGGCGCGTTTCAAGGAAGCGACCTTCGATGTGATCGAGAAGTCCCCGGGACGTTTGCTGGAAGTCCCTGGCATTGGCGAAGACCGCACGCAGCACATCATCAAAGCCTGGGAAGAACAGAAACAGGTCAAGGAGATCATGGTCTTCCTGCATGGTCATGGCGTCAGTACCAACCTGGCGGTCAAGATCTACAAGACCTATGGCGATTCAGCCCTGGAGATCGTTCAGAAGAATCCCTATCAACTCGAACGCGACATCTATGGCGTGGGCTTCAAGACCGCAGACAAGATCGCCCGAGCTCTGGGATTGCCGCCCGATCATCCCTCCCGCATCGAAGCGGGCATCGTGTTCGCCTTGAACGAAACCATCAACGAAGGACATGTGTATGCGCCAAAAGAATTGCTCGCGGGGCGCGCCATTGAATTGTTGAACGTCGCGCCAGAACTGATTGATCCTGGCTTGGAGCGATTGGTACAAGATGACCGTATCCGCTCTGAATTGCTTCCACTGAATAACCAAAATAAAAAAGTAAGTTCGCAAGCCATATCCGAATCTCAATCCGCATATGGCACGCCTGTCATTTATCTGACACCGCTCTACTTTGGAGAGCAAGGCGTGGCGGAACGCATCAAGGCATTGATTAGTACAACCTCCCAAGCGATCAATCACGCTTTGTTTCCATCTGAGAGTCTTTCTGAAGAACAACAAGCAGCAATCAAAATGGCCCTGACCCATCCCGTCTCCATCCTGACCGGTGGACCGGGAACTGGCAAGACCACCTGCTTGAAAGCTCTGATCCAAACGCTTGAAGCTCAGCACAAAAAAGTAGCATTGGCCTCACCCACTGGCCGCGCCGCCAAACGACTCTCAGAAGCCACCGGCCATCCTGCCAGCACGATCCACAGACTCTTGGAATACTCGCCATTGGACGGCTTTCAACGCAATACAGAGAATCCGCTTGATCTGGATTTTCTGATCGTGGATGAAGCTTCCATGCTGGAACTGCTGCTCACCAACCATTTGCTCAAAGCCGTACAACCGGGAACGCATGTGTTATTCGTCGGAGATGTGGACCAATTACCATCCGTGGGAGCCGGTGATGTGCTGCGCGACTTGATTGACAGTAAAGTTGCACCTTTCACGCGACTCACTACCATTTTCCGCCAGGCAGCTGACTCGAAGATCATCACCAATGCGCATCTGATCAATCAAGGCAAGTTTCCAGTGCTTTCTAAAGGCGAAGGCGATTTCTTCTTTTTTCCAGCGGAAGATGCGGATGAGGCTGGAAATTGGGTTATTCAGGTTGTTACGGAACGAATTCCACAGAAGTTTGGTTTTGATCCGATGCGGGATATTCAAGTGTTATCCCCCATCTACCGCGGTGCAGCGGGTGTATCTGCCTTGAATGATCGTTTGCAGGAGAAGTTGAATCCCTATACTGCCAACAAACCGGAACGGAGATTGTATGGCACATTGTTTCGTGCGGGCGATAAAGTCATGCAAACCCAGAACAACTACGATAAGGATGTGTACAACGGCGACATCGGATTCGTTCATGCTATTGATCTGGTCGAACAAACTCTTTCAGTGGATTTCGATGGACGCTTAGTCGCTTTTGATTGGAGTGAAGCAGACCAGTTGGTTTTGGCGTACGTAGTTTCTGTTCACAAGGCGCAAGGCTCGGAATTTCCGGTGATCGTCCTACCGATCGTGACCCAACATTACATGATGTTGCAGCGCAACTTGCTTTATACCGCCATCACGCGCGCGAGAAAACTATGTGTGTTGGTAGGCAGCCGACGCGCGATTGGGATGGCCGTGAAGAACAATAAGGTGGCTCAGCGCTTCACGGCGTTGGAATGGCGCTTGGGCCGGTAACCATCTTGTGCAAATTTATAGAATAAAAGATTAAGAAAGAAAAATTATTGTCGTATAATGTCTACAGTTATCAGGAACGGCTTATAAAGAATATTTATCGCATAATTATAGAGTCATTTAGTTATAAGGTGAATGAGCGAAATGGAACTTATAACAACAGTCTCCAACTCTCCAGACATTCAGGTTGCCGTGCGAACGCTGACTGTCGGCGGTTTTATTCTAGAGAATGCAAATCGTTTCCCAAGCTATGCATTGATTTACATGCATCGCTACGATGAATTTGGGGGCAGACAACAATATTGTTTTGCTCTCTTCGAAAGCAAGCCTGTTTCAGAACAAATCCAAGCGGCGGAAATCGCGGCCCATCACAACAAGGCTGAACTTGTTGTGATTAGTCCGGCCATCGTTAACAACACGCCCAACATAGAATGGAATCACTTCTTAAACTTGTTTGGAGGCCCTATTTACAGTTATAGTCCATTAGAGCCAGAATTTGGGGATCATCTAAAGCAGTTGAGTATTAATAAACTGCCTGCAGGCGTTGTGGGTAAGCCAGATGACTTGTTCGAACTTTATATTCACAGGGCATTGGAATTCATTTTTGGATGCAAAGTTAATCGTTATGGGCAAGAAAGACGATTTGAAGCGCGCCCAGATGGGGTTATCCTACAAGACAGAATGTTTTCAGCCCTATATGACACAAAAGCATATTCAAATGGTTATGATGTAAGCTTAGATTCAATTCGCCAATTTAGCTCTTATGTCACAGAATTTAAGAATCGATACAGTCAATATTTTGAATTGCATTCTTTCATTGTAATTTCAGGATATTTCGCTCACACAAAAGAAATCCTAGAAAGCAAGTCCCGACAACTCTTAGCTGAAGTTAACGTCCCGTTGGTGTTTCTTACAGCGGAATCTGTAGTTCAAATCATCGCTCTCTTATCTGACTTTCCGTCAGCTAGGCGTTCTATAAACTGGAGAAAAATATTCGTAAACCCAGTATTTACTTCCAATCTAGTAGAAGCAGAATTAGGGGTTATTGACAAAGACAAAATAATAGTGAAAAACAAAAGTTAACTATGGGCACATCAACAAATCAACGTTCGCCGAGGACGCCGAATTGGAAATCCGTTGAGGTTGCATATACTCATCCTGGTATTACAATCCAAAGAACTGCTCAAGAAATTTGGCGGGCAGCAGTAAACGAGCCTAACGGAGGATTAGTAAGTGGTTTACGCAGCCCTATCATCGCACAATGCCTGGAGGTAGTGCAAACTTCCCATTCCGCCACAGATGCAGCACTACAGGTGAAGCGTTTGCTTGCCCTGTCGGGCCAGGCTTCTCTTGCCGGCGAGATTGCACAGAGAGCTGCTGTAATTACCCATGAAAGTAAAGGGAATCGAACCAATGCCTTCGTGAAATCCTTATTTTCGGAAGCCAGTAACTATTTGGTTTCAAGAGACCTGCCTGGTTATGTTGGATCAGCAAAGAGAGTGTTAACAGTACAAGATGCTACTGCACTTAAGTCATCCATTATTCGAGAAGTCTCATCCAATGTTAATTCGATTCCAAAGCCGTCAGGAAAGTTAAGTAGTCCCAGAAACTGGCAAAAATTCGTAAACAATGTAGTTGATCATCTTTCGGGGGGTAAGTAAATCCATGAACAAAGTCACAGTTGTTTTTGATGAAAATAGAGATGTGAAAAACGTTTTGGGGTTATGCCCTGATGTCAACTTATATACTGGCAGGAAACAATTCATAGAGAAATTTGGCAACCCAACAACGCTAGAGGAGGATTTACTCATACTAGGAGCCGCTATTTTTGCAACAGACTTAGCTATTAAGCGCGGCCAGCAACACAATTTCATAAGAAGCATTGAACTAACTATACCCGTTGTAAATTTGCCAGCGTTCCAGAATGTTTCAGAAGACATAATCTACGCATTACATGTGCTTAGTGGTGATGCATGGAAAATCAAGTTTGTACGTAGGCCAGGGCGACCAGAATGGACAAAAGACTGGGGTCCTCAACAAACCGGAAAAGTATTGCTGTTTTCCGGTGGATTGGATTCTTTCGCTGCAGCTGTATCCTTGGCCAATGAAACCACCCGAATTCAGCTAGTAAGCCATGTGACAGCAAATCAGGTTATTTCAGGAACCCAAGACTATCTAACAGATTATCTGAATCGTGCGCTTGGTGGTAAGTTCTCAAGAGTGGCATTTCGCGTGACAGGGATTGGAAAGCCGACAAAAGGATTTCCTTTTCCGCAGGATAAAGACAGAGAGGAAACCCAGAGGACGCGCTCCTTTATGTTCCTATGTCTTGCAGGGCTGGTGGCGCGCAGACAGGAATATCATGATGTGGTAATGATTGCAGAAAACGGGCAAATGGCAATTCATTTACCGCTCTCGGCTGGGCGAATCAGCGCATTCTCAACTCATACGGCCCATCCAGAGTTTGTTACACTAATGTCAAGCATCCTATCAAAAATCCTCAATTACAAAATTAACATCGAGAACCCGTTCTTGTACAAGACGAAATCTGAGGTGGTCAAACTTATCCTTCCAAAACATAAAGAAGTAATTGCCCAGACAGTGAGCTGCTGGAGGGCAAACAGGGTGTCTAATTATCATCATTGTGGAATCTGCGTCCCCTGCTTAATCCGCCGAATTGCATTGGAAAGCAATGGCATTGCCTTGCCTGAATATGAAAGAGATCTGTTACAAGAAAACGTTGCTCAATTGAGCGCCGATGACGATGGGAAACGAAATCTTGTCGATCTGTGTGAATTCATCAACAGCTTTAAGCAAAACCAATCTTTAGCAGAATTGCAGTTATTGTTTCCAGAATTGGCCACAGATTCATATGATGTCGGTCGTGTAATAAGAATGTACAAACGATTTGCCATCGAAGCATTGACCGTCTTTAAAGCCTATCCAGAAGTGCTGAAAATCATGGGGTGATCATATGTTCAAAATTTCTCTTACAGAGTTGGAAGAGGTTCGACGGGATCCAGTTGCTTATAAAAAGAAACGCGATGGTGGAGCAGGTTTTTACCCTAGAAAATCCGTATTTCTGACACTTAAGCGGGCAATTTATGAATATCATAAGAATACAGATGCTCTTGTCGCAATGAACTACTTGGAGGATGGACTGGAGTCGTTTAAGAGTCGTGCTTCCTGTGAAAAAGCAGTTGAAGATTTACAATGGTATATTACCGAGTATCAGAAGCTTGGCTGGGCAACCTTTCTGAAGAAACACAATATTTCGATTCCGCTATCAACCCACTATCTCGACTCGCTGAAAGTAACAGGTGAAATCGGTCGGATTGACATGCATCCTAATGGCACATATGCGGCTTGGCTTTTCAACAAGGGAGCTGTTGGGGATTGGCAAAATGAACTGCGAATGCCCATTATCCAGAATGCCATTGGCGTTGAGTTGGGTGCGCCGCCAGTGATGATCCATGTTGGGATTTATTGTTTTGAAGATCACACTGTCAATATCCATAACTTTACAAATAACGATATTAGACGTGCTCATTTGGAGATGGAGGCTTTATTCAGAAAAATGGGATTCTGATCCATTCATTAATTTCAAAATATTCAAATGAGATTTACCTATAGCGCTATACAACTTGATCCGCGCTAAACCTTAACAAATAATTGTTTAACCAGAAGAATAGGTTTCCCATGCTTGCTTCTGGTGGTAGTGGTCTATATTGTGACCCAGCATTATCTGATGTTGAAGCGCAAAGGTGTTATACACAGCCATCGCGCGCGCAAAAAAGTTGTGTGTGCTGGTGGGCAATCGCCGGGCGATCGGCATGGCGGTGAAGAACAACAAGGTGGCTCATCGCTACACGGCACTGGGATGGCAATTGAAGTGACTATCCTGATAGTGCGTTGACATATTATTCACAACATGAATAACACTTATTCACCACCGAAGAGATATTTAGATCGTGGGATCACCCGCTCTCTGCAAGATGCTAGCCGGGATCATGCCGTTATTGTTCTGACTGGTGCTCGTCAGGTTGGGAAAAGCACACTTCTACTCAACTCCGAGTCATTCCGAGATTGGCGTTGTCTTAGCATGGTTAAATTTGATTTCCGGTCTCAACTCTTCCGAGAATCAAAAGCACTGCGGCTCAGTGGAGATCGCATCATTCCAGAAGTTGCATCAAACGCTACTTCGCAATTTTCGTAGTGCGTCGCTAAGTTCCTTTCCCTTCGCTTCGATCACATCCAGCAACTCATCATGTGTTCTCAAATCTTCATCGGCTTTTGCGTTCGGATTGACAGCTTTCAAATCATAGTTGCGAGATTCGATTTCTTCGCATGTGACTGTCCAACTGCGATCTGAATCGCCGCGCGTGGGAAGCAGACGAAAAAAGTCATCGAAGCGATCCACAGTCAGCGGAGTCTTCTTACCAACTTTTATATCCGATAGATCGTAGTACCAAATCTTTTCGGTCTTTTTGCCTTTGGTGAAAAAAAGCAAATTGGTTTTGACGCCCGCGCCGGCGGCAGTAAAGACCCCACCCGGCAAACTGACAATCGCCCACACATCGCAATCATCGAGCAGCTTTCGTTTGGTTTGAACGAAAGCCGTTTCATTAGTGCGGAATAATACACCTTCATCCAACACGATCCCACAGGTTCCGCCATCTCGCAGGCTATCAATCACATGCTGCAAGAATAATACTTGAGTTGCGCCAGTTTTGTATGCAAAACGAGTTTGGGCTTCTTTGCCTTCCTTGCCGCCAAAGGGCGGATTGGTGAGCACCACATCAAACAATGATGGCGCGCCTTGAAACAATCCGCCGAAAGTTTCTTGACCGGTGAGCGTATTGCCGTGCCACAAATGCGGACTATCAATACCATGCAAGATAAGATTGGCAAGCGCAATCGGGTAGATCAAGTTCTCCTTCTCGCGCCCGTAAAAAGTCGAGTGTTTGAGCGCTTCGATTTGGTCCGGTGTAGCAGACGCGCCCAACGCGTCATTCAGGAATTCGTAGGATTGTGCCAAAAATCCGCCTGTGCCCGCACCCGGATCATAGATGGTTTGTCCAAGTTTCGGATTGACCGCTTTGACCATCACGCGGATGATCTGACGCGGCGTGAAGAATTGTCCGCCATCGTTGCCCTTCTCGCCCATTTTGAGAAGCAAGCCTTCATAAACTTGCGACAAGGCAAAGATGTGCGTCGTATCAATATTCTCATGACGGATTTCGTGGACTTTATCGAGCACATCCAGAAAATTCTTTTCGGTGTCGACGCGCACATGCTCGACACCAGAAAGAATTTCGCTGATGACTTTTTTTCGCGGCGTGGCGTTGGGCCGATCCCGCAAGCCTTTGAGATGCGGCAATAAATCGCCGTTTACGAATCCAAAGAATGCACCCAGCGCGCCGTTTTGCAATTCAATTCGCTTTTTGCCATCAGGTGCAGCCCAATCCTGCCAGCGATACGGCGACTTGAGCGAAGGCGTGAACTTTACTCCGACGGCTTCGGCTTGTTCGGCTTCCTGCTCCTCGCGGTCATCCAAGATTCGCAAAAAGAGAATCCACGTTAGCTCAGGGACATATTGCAACGCGCCGGCGCAATTGGAGCGGCGCAAAATATCGCAGATGTCAACAACCAAA
>JAJYOH010000168.1 GCA_021796315.1 Chloroflexota bacterium | reverse complement strand
TTTTGTCAAAAGTCCAAACCTATTACAACGCTATAGTTTTGACCATCCCGTGTGGCGTGAAAGAGAACCATGTTTTGGTATTGAAAGATTGAGGGGTCCATTCCGTCCGACACATTAGTATAGGGTATATCATCGTAGTTTAACGGTATCTCGTGGTTGTCGTAGTTAATTCCCCAAGCATGATTCTTTTCAAAAAAGTAGAACGGTTTATTATTGAGAAATTGAAAAGCGAAGGCCCTGTCATATCCATTAGATTTCCTCAGTGATTGTCCATCTTGGATAATATCAACTCCTTGACCAGTTTTCACTTCTATTACCCAAGTGTCTCCGTAATTCCAAGCCTGCAATAAGCCTGAAGAGCCATAAGTTAGTGTCTTGACTTCAAAAACTTTCTGGCCGCCCATAAGAACTCTGACTAATTCACTGTTCATATCTAGAGGTTGGATTTCAATTCGATAAGAAGGGCTCAGGTCTATTATTTCTTGATCGAATCTTCGACCCGCATACTCGCAACCTCGGTTTTGGGCGTCGACTTGAGTTAGATACGATTGATACTCTATTAGAGTTAAACCACCTGGCAGTGTCTGAGGATGTCCATTTGGCGTCGGAGGTGTGAGCAATGGCAACTGAACCGTTTGAGCCGGAGCACATGGTGGATAAGTGAGGCGCTTTGGTATATTGGATTCAATCGTTATGGTAGTAGTAGCTTGAACCTCTGCATTCATTGAAGTAGATGTTGAAGTATGTGCTATAGGGTTGCAGCTACCTGCCACGAGGGCCCAGACAATGAGAAGCAGTTTTCCTTTCATGATCAGTCATCTCCACTATTTCGTAGCACACCAGCCCATGGCACCCAACATATCTTGAAATACGGTTTGGTCATTAGCAAGAGCCAGATGTTGAATATTTGGATATATCGGGTGATCCGTTATACTGCGATTGTAAATTGCCGTAGCTCCATATCTCGCTCCTTTGATGTAAGCAAAAATAGGCTGCCCATTGGTATCCCAATCATTCGGCGTGTCGGCCAAGAAGAGGGGGATTCGGGCTGCAACGTCGCTAGCGATCGAATCCATATCATTAATGTTCGGGTAGCTTGGAGACGCCGATAAAGTCGGATCCAGGAGAACTACGCCTTTCATGTTTGCCTTTCCGAGCTCGTCATGTGCAGTCAAGACCGCCGTATCCGCACCGGCGCTATGTCCGATTAACACAAAATTCGCACTCGCATTAGACGCAATGAGGGTTGTAATAGCGCCCTCAGCTTTCCTAACACAACCAGCCTTGTCGCTACAGGTAACATCGCTACTGCCACCGCCGATGGTTTTGGTCACGTAGCCCAGAGCATTGGCCCATGAATAATAGGGGGAGAGGGACTGGCCAGCACCGCATGTCAGGCCTCTCCCACAGAACAAGAATACATAAGTCTGCGGGGGTAGAATTTCACATGGCGCTGGCGTTCCAACTGGCGTTCCATTTGGTGTAGCAATGAAGGTCTGAGAAGTTCCTTGGGCTGTAACGGTGATAGTGTATGTAGGCAAAGGAGATTCTGGGGTGGGCGAAGAAGTAACAGTTACTTGCACTCCTTGGCACGCCGACAAACTCATTCCAACAGCCACACCCAGCACCATCAAAATAATGATCGTATCCAGTGTACCGCGTTTCTTCTTGCGAGTGTAAACCAGAGAGAGCAGAGCTAACGGTGTAAAGAGCGCGCCGGTTGGATTACCTCCCCACGGCACATACGGATTGGTGCTGGTTGCATTTACACCGCGCGACAGGAATCGTCCAGTCGTCGGGTCATAATACTGCCCGTTGCCAACATAGATCAGTCCAGTGGAAGTATCCATCAAGCCGCCCAGGTAACCGAAGGTGAAGTTACCCGTGCCGTTGGATTCCATCGTATCACCCCATGGAGTGTATCTCGCCGAGTAAGTGATGTTGCCTTGCACATCTACAAGTTGGCGCGGTGCGTTCGTGCCATCCGAGAGATGGTAGGATCACGAATCAGTCGGTTCATCTACAACCCCACGTAATAAAGAGCAGCACAGTGGAACGGATCTTGCTCGCAACTACTGAGCTGGCAGCCAAATCGGAGCGGCGCATTCGCGCTACTTGGAAAGCAAATATATACTCAGATCAGCATATGATGCCAATTTGCTTACTACCAAGTTAACTTCCCTCTTCGAAAAAGTCATGGAGTTACCCTCCACAATGTAATTGTTGCCTTATCGTTGATAGAAGTTCGGTCCGTCTCGGATAGGAGATACTCACCATTTGGGCTGAAGGACAGAAGCTTTACATTGTTTTGCAGTCTGTTAGATTCGAACAAAAGCTTTCGGCTTGCTACTTGCCATAATTGCACTGTCTGCACACCACCGATGGCTAAATATTGGCTATCAGGACTAAAAGCGATACTATAAGGAGTTTTCTCTTCATGTCTCACCAATGTATCAATTCTATTGCATGAACTAACATCCCACAGATCTACAGCTCCAGGCATATCCACGCTCGCGGCGGCAATCGTCTTTCCATCAACAGAAAATGCTACAGGTTTAACATCCTTGAAACTACAAATCACTTGTTGCGTATCAACATTCCATACCTGTATTTGCTGATCATAGATCCCTTGAGTTGGCTGAACGGGAATGTCTCGAAGCGCCAAAGCTATGAGCTGACCATCATGACTCGATTCAAAACCGAAAGAAGCGCCTTGTTCTTTGAGAAGTGTTCCCAAACATCGATTTGTGCTTAGATCCCATATGTATATTCTCGTAAAAGTCTGAAGATCTGAATCAAGTGTAAGCAACTTGCTCCCATCGAGGCTGAAAGCTGCTCCCACGGCCCCAATACATGGAGACACGACATTATAATCAAGCTCCTTTTCAACCTGTCCTGTCGTTGCATCCAAAAAGAAAGTACTTCCCCCTAAAAGCGGAACAAAAAGAGTTTGACCATTCGGGGTAAAGGTCAGGCTAAAAGGCACATTCGCAAGTTCATGGATCCAAATTCGTCCAGAAGAGTTAACACTGTATGCGTAAACTCCAAAATTATCTCCATCGTTTTCTTCACCCCCCAAGGCAAAGTGAATACTATCCTTTGACCAGGAAATGACATTGACTTCATATAGCAGCCATTTGTTAATTACACCCATTTGAAAGGTTGACTGAGTCAGGTTTGGTGTAAGGGGAGTCGAAATAGATTGGGCTATAGGCACTAAATTCGGTTTTACTTCTTTCTCCGGCCATTTTACCTCGCAACTTAAAGAAACCAATAAAACCGAGAGCAAAATAAGGAAAAGCCGCAAGTTCCGACCAGGTACTTTAAGAAAACTACTTCTGGTGCCAACTCGACATTTGTTTGACATTATCCAATGACCTATACGGCTTTGCAGAACGCGGGTCAGTAATGTGCTTTTGATTTTCATATGATAATTAGGCATGGTCTATGGGCTATTATAGATCGATACGGCGGTGTGCGTTGGAATGTTCAACAGTTCGTAATAAGCTGAGAGACCATCCGGTCCTTCTCCGACGAATAGATCTAAAGTTTTATCGTCTAACGCTTCGCCAATATCTGTGACTGTAAGCGTGGCATTCTTATTACCATGCTTCCGCAAATAGGAAACTAAATCGGGATCGGTTATCTCTATCCTTGTTCCAAGTGGAAGTAGTCCGCCTGCATGGCTTGGACTCACTGCAACCGTCTGGAACTTCGCGACCGAGTTAAGTTTCTGTTGAGTCTGCCATTCGAATGCTGGTGTCGTCCCTGGAGGCGTTGTACAACCAATGTAGTATCCTCCATGTCGACTGTTCAGTTTTCCTGTACCTTGATAGCAGACTCCTTTCGGGTCGTTTAGAAAACTCCAGTTTGCATACTCATAATGATCCGGCCCCAAATTGTTGTAATGGTATGGACCGGCCGATGATAAGTATACATACGCATCTGGCGGATATCCGCTGTTCACTTTTGCCTCTTTGTCAGCGGGTATGGCAACATCGGCTCCAACAGTATATTGATCTTCTATGGGAAAATAATAAGCTGACATCGCAAACTCGCCAATAAGCGTGCCGGGTGTTGGCGTACCCAGCGTATAAGTTATCGTAACCGTTGCACATGGCGTGGCTACTATCGGTACTGGAGGATACGAAGGGACAGGGATGCTAGGTGTTACTGTTGCTGTTTCGATGGCAGGATTCGGTGTAGCTTGCATGGCAATGGTAGCAGTGACAGTCGGAGGCGGAGGAGCAGGGTTAGTCCCGCATGCAGACAATCCCATTCCGAGCGACACACCCAGCACAATCAAGATGATAATCGTGTCCAGTGTACCGCGTTTCTTCTTGCGGCTGTAAACCAGAGATAGCAAAGCCAGCGGCGTGAAGAGCGCGCCAGTTGGGTTGCCTCCCCATGGCACATAGGGATTAGTGCTGTTTGAATTTACACCGCGCGATAGGAATCGTCCAGTCGTCGGGTCATAATACTGCCCGTTGCCAACATAGATCAATCCAGTGGATGTATCCATCAAGCCGCCCAGATAACCGAATGTGAAGTTGCCGGTTCCGTTCGATTCCATCGTGTCGCCCCACGGCGTGTAGCGCGCTGAGTAGGTAGTTCGCTTTGGGCATCAATGCGCCAATTTAGTGGTTTCTATGGTGTTGGCTTTTCCGTTGAGATAAAAGTCTTGCTACTGATCACTTTGCCTGTAAACGGATCAACTCGTATAACAAAATTAGAATAACCACTATTCCCATCATATTCTATCCACCAGTTACCGTAGCCATCTATACTCAATATCATGAATATGTTGCATTGATTTACCTGGGCTGAACGAAACGATTTGCCACCATTGAGTTCCGCTATTCTAAGAGCATCGTCGGCGGTGATTTTGAGTCTGCTCAAGTCAATACTTTTCCAGCCTGAACTTGGACGCGGAAAGTCGGACCCTACTCCACCTCCTCCCCAAGACACATCCCCATATTGCGGTTCAATAATTACCTCGCGAGTGGTGTAGTCCGATTTCCCTTCAGGCCTGAAAAAATGAAGATCGCCCGAAGCAAATCCTTCAGGGTCGTCTCGACAGGTTGTATTAAATATCATACTCAACAAACTCCAACTCTTGAACGTCTCTTTCCAAGTAGATTGGAACACGGCATTAGCGATTTTCAGGTAATCTGATTGGCGCCACGAAATAACTGATGCGAATATAGGTATTGATGGTGTTACCGGTTCCGGAGAGAAAACTTCGGCCTCTCCATGATCTAATGATGTAAGAATTGTTTCAGGATCCATTTTGTAATAACCGGTGTGTTCGGGGTCAAAATCACTGAGGCCATTCTTAGGATACTCACCAGGGTTGTAATTGAGAGAATTGGACCGCTCATACATTCCCAAGTAACCCAGTAATCCCATGATTAGAATTACCAAGATAAGAATCAAAACCATTCTTTTTCTTTTCACTAGTCACCTCACGGATTCTTAATTAAGTTGTGTACGTATTCCCAATCCACTCCCAAATCTGAGCGTTCTCCTGTATCACCTTTGAATATCTTGATCAATTTGAGATCATAGTCTTGGTCACGTTGCTTTCCGGCACCGCTTACTAACCATTTTTGCCAGTTTATTATTACCGGTGGAGATACCTGCTTATATTGGTTTATGGCTGTTTGCACATCTCTTGGGTTCATCGACTCTTCGTTTTCTCCCAATGCCGCAACGAGGAATTCATCTGTTGGAGTGCAACCGCGATTTAAGCAAACATCCGTCCTTAAAGAAATCCTGGTGTGCATGGCCGTATAAGCGCCGTTGTCGGTATCTTGATCCAATTGACCTGGAGGGCACGTGAATCCGCAGCGTTCTGTTCTCAATCCAAGGCCAACGCCATTATGCCCACCATTTATAAGATCCCCGCGTGTATGCTCCATTTGGGCGTCGGTTACTTTCGCGGGACCAATACCGGTATAGTAAGGATCCTTCCCCTTGATCCATGAGAACGCATAGACGTTAAACCGCGTGTTGGTATCCCCATATGGGCTTTGGGTCTTGATGCCAGCTTCTGTATATATATCTAACAACTCGCTCTGCGACAATGTTAGCACCGGTGTTGGCGTTGCTGTTTGTGTTACCGTAGCCGTACACGTTATAGACGGCGTGCCCACCGGCGAACCAGTTGGCGGAGGGACAGTGACCGTTACCGTCGCGCTTTGAGTACCGTTTTGCGACGGTATCGGCGTGATTGTCACGGTGGCGTTTCCAATGGTTGTGGTAGTCGTTCCTGCACAGGCCGCCAAGCTCATGCTCAGCCCAACGCCCAGCACTATCAGTAGAATAATTGTATCCAGTTTCCCGTGCTTGCGTCTGCGGCTGTAAATTAGAGAGAGCAGAGCTAACGGTGTAAAGAGCGCTCCTGTTGGATTGCCGCCCCATGGAACATACGGATTGGTGCTGTTTGAGTTTACACCGCGCGATAGGAATCGTCCAGTCGTCGGGTCATAATACTGCCCGTTGCCAACATAGATCAATCCAGTGGATGTATCCATCAAGCCGCCTAAATAACCGAAGGTGAAGTTGCCTGAGCCGCTGGATTGCATCAAGTCACCCCACGGGGTGTAGCGCGCCGAGTAGGTGACTTCTCCGCTCGCATCTGTCAATTGGCGCGGAGTATTCGTACCATCCGAAAGATCGTAAGACCACGAATCAGTCAGTTCATCTACAACCTCGTATGATAGAGAACGGCATCGTAGAGTGAGTGAATTTTGCAGCAACTACTGCGCTGGCAACCAAATTGGTGCCGCTTCTTCGCCTGGCCCATTGGTCAACTGTCTTTGGTTAGTCCCATCTGCATTCATGGTATAGAGATGAGACTTACCGCCGCCACGCTTGGAGGCAAATATAATGTACTTTCCATCCGGAGACCAAGAAGGACTTGTATCATAGGGTGAAGGGTCTTTTGATACAGCAACCAGATTGGTTCCGTCGGCGTTCACCGTATAGATATAATAATTGCGGTTGTCATCTTGAACTTGAAATTTTACGGTCGAAAACACAATATGATTTCCATTTGGGGACCAGGAGGCGTTTAGAACTATGCCTAAAGAGTCATTTGACAGGGCGACTTGATTAGACCCATCGGCATTCATGACGTATATATTGCCTAACATACTTCCCGTTACAAAATACATTATATGTTTTCCATCCGGGGACCATGTTGGACCATCTTGCACAAGGCCTGAGGCGCGAGTCAATGCGGTTAATTTAGCATCGCTTATGGATATAAGGTGAATGCCAACAGAAAAAAATCCGCCAGATGGAACTTTCGATGACATGCCGAATGCGAGTTTCTTGCCATCGGGCGACCAGGATAATGTACCATATTGACTAGTTGCATTGTCAACGGTGAGCCTGCGAACTTGGGTGCCATCTGCATTCATGACGTAGATATTGCTTGTCCAAAGATCGCGATTCGCGTCGAGCAAAATGGTATCACGTTCAGCAACAAAAGCAATTTGTTTTCCGTTCGGCGACCATGCGAACGAATCCACATTACCTTTATCTTTTGCCAGATCTGATAGATATCCACTCTTAATATTAATAACCCGAATTCCACCTACTCCATCATTATCAAAGAAAAAAGCAATTTGTTTCCCATCAGGCGATGGGATCAAGCCATTGTTCGTATCTGGGCTGTATGCGTTTCCAGGAGAACTGGTCAATTCCCGCAGGTCAGAACCATCTGCGTTCATAACGAACAAACCAGAGGATCCATTCCGATTCGATTGAAATATTATTTTCCCATTAATCATATTTCCTTTAGATGGCATGCACCCTTCTATGCTCCATACGATCAAGAAGATACTAATCGTGCTCAAGCATTTTGATGTTTTCATGGATTTATTCTCCTGCCCTCCAAACTTGAACATTGGTTTGGGTGCCCCAACCTAGCGCTTCCTGGTACGTTGTTGGTCCAATGAAAACATCTAAATGTTTCGTATCCGTAAATGCTCCTGTGTCAGTTACTTTAAACAGTCCAGCATAATGAGGGTCAGAAAGTCCAATTTTGACGGTGTCTCCCGGTTGAAGACCAACAACATTACCGAATTCATCCTTTCGTTGCTGTTCTTGTTTCGATACACCGACAGTTTGCCATGGTATGCCTTCAGCGTATGCTCCGCCTTTTCCTTCCATGAAATACCAGTTGGCTGTGTTTGGGTCATTTAAATTAGTCCTGTTATCGTCTATAGTGATGTATGTTCCATCTGCAGCCAGACCCGTACCTTGCATGGGGATACCAGTCTTATTGTTATAAATAAACTGCCTTTTGAGCATTTTGTAGATCGGATTGAGATCATTAGTAAATCTTTCAATGGGTACACGTACATAATCAGCAGGGAATTCTGTATCACTCTCCATGGCATAATTGTAATGGGTTATCTTCCAATTATGCCCCAGATCAATTAACGTCGGTGTTAGCGTACTTGAGATAGCTGTGGCTGTGCAAGTTACGGTAATAGTTGGGGTAGGGGTACCGGGAGGGGCAGGAACTGTTGCCGTTGCCGTGATCGTTACCTCTGGAGTTCCATTCGGAGTGGGGGTAGGCGTGATCGTAATCACAGGTGGAGGAGTAGCACCGCTTCCGCATGCAGACAAACTCATTCCGAGTGACACACCAAGCACAATCAAGATGATAATCGTATCCAGTGTACCGCGTTTCTTCCTGCGAGTGTAAATTAGAGATAGTAGCGCCAACGGTGTAAAGAGCGCTCCGGTTGGATTGCCGCCCCACGGCACATACGGATTGGTGCTGTTCGGGTTGGCATTGCGGTTCAGGAACCTTCCGGTGGTTGGATCATAATACATTCCATTGCCCACATAGATCAAGTCGGTAGCGGAATCCATCAACCCGCCCAGATAACCAAAGGTGATGTTGCCTGTGCCGCTCGATTCCAGCGTGTCGCCCCACGGTGTATAGCGTGCCGAGTAGGTGACTACCCCACTGGAATCGGTCAACTGGCGAGATGTATTCGTGCGATGCGGCAGGTCATATCTCCACGAGTTTGGTAGGTTGCTATAGCAAGGAGTAGTATTGCAAAGATATTACGGCACAGGATAAGCTGATACTAGAGAATAAAAAGCCTCTTGATTTGTCAAAGGGTGATTGTTTAAACCGTCTGGATTAACTGAATATATATTTTCGTGCTCAGCATCGGTTCCTGCCACATAGATAATTTGGTTACCATCCGGCGACCAGATAGGATTCTTTAGAACAGCAGGATTTCCCAAACCGCCAAGAATTACCTCATGAATATCGTTGCCATAGGAATCTACAATAAAAAGCCCCTCGTGATTTTTATCTTTGTCACACTCAAACGCTATTTGTTTTCCATCGGGAGACCAGGATGGATCGTAACAGGGGCTAAAAGTTAGATGTTCGTAAGCTTGACCGAGATTATTAACATCAAAAATACGCACAGTTTCTGGCAAGTAATCTGGCGCCTTGGTTTCGTCCATATAAGGAAAAGTAGGGCCGCAAATCGCCACAATTTGCTGACTGGTTGGCGACCATTTTGCCAGAGCGCACCCATCTTCGTAATCCGCAAGACGCGTCAATCTTTTACTTCCGAGATCATAAACAAGCAATTGTGCGCCAGGAGTTTGCATCTGTTGTGTTTCATCAACACTGTGAAACATTACCAACTTTTTTCCGTCCGGAGACCACTTAACACCAGTTATATTTGGAAATTTTCCAAACGACGACATGGGAATATCTTTCCTGTTTGTTCCATCAAAATTCATAATTCCCACAGCTGTCTGATAATTTATAAATGCGAATTGCTTTTGATCTGGCGACCAATCCTCAATTGTCATCGGTGGGTTTACGATCGGAGGGGAAGTAAAAATTTCCGTGATATCATCCAATTTTCGACTAGCGGTGTCAAGGATATATATGTGGTTGGGCTTCTCTAACGCTAAGTCAGATGGCAGCTCTGTCAACCCAATATCTCCTGTGTCAAAAATAATTCTGTCACCATTCTTTGATACTAACGGATTGTACTCTGCAATTGTTGGAGTAAAAGTTAGTTGATCGACTTTACTTTGGGTATTATCTGGGATTCGATAAATGTCCAGTGATCCATTAAGACCACTCGTGAAGATTATTCCAAAGTGGCTTGCTTTAGAAGTACAACCTGCTAAAGCAAGCAAACTCAATACGTATAACAACAAGAGTAAAGTTCGACTTACAGATTTAGAAAACAACATATAACTCTTATCCTTTATTGAAAATCATTATCTTGTTCTTATTTTATAGTAGCATTTACGTCGGCTTGAACACTGCCCAAGATAGTAGTGTAGGATTGCTTCTGTAAATTGCAATGAAAGGTAGGTCAAGTGTTATCCTTGCGGTATTGAGACGAAAGGAGAAACAGCATGACCTACCACGAGGATTTTACCTTACCTGCCGA
>JAJYOH010000167.1 GCA_021796315.1 Chloroflexota bacterium | reverse complement strand
ATCATCTTTTGCAACCGCTGCTTTGCTGATCGCATACTCACCATTCGGGCTGATCCCAATATAATAATAGGCATCTTTGGTGACTTGTTGGTTACACATAATCCCAAAGGTAGCCAGGTCATCACTGCTATTATTAGTAACAGTTACTTCGATGTGGACATCTTGATAGGCCGTATCGTTGGGAGTGCTATAAGTGAAATACTCAGTCTTGAACACCGTCATCTTCAAGCCGCCATTGACATACTCCACGAGGCTGTCAGTATCGGCGCCGGTTCCCCAGCCGCTGCTGCTATCAGAAAAGTTGTCGCGCAACAACGTAGACCCACTACTACTGGTGCCGCTGCTGTTGGTATTGGAATTGGGGGTGCTATTACCATTTCCAGCGCCACCGCCTGTGCCATTGCCTCCACCATTGCCATTTCCACCACCCGTGCCGCTTCCCGAAATGGATGGGATCGACACTGCGCTACATGCCATTACAGCCAGGGCAAGGCATGTAATAGCTACAACAATCATCAATACATTCTTCTTCATTCTAACATTCTCCTTTTCATTATGTGGCCGGCATTTTAGCATATCGAGAAAAATTCACAACCTTACCTTCGGGTGATAAAAATGCCTGACCTCATCGGCCGGACATTCATCATCGAGACTTAGCGACTCATTCCCAGCGCCACCCAGTCCCCCGTTTGACGTTGCTCGTTCATTCTTAGACCTTTGGCCTGCGCGGCCTCAATGACGCTTTGCACCTGTTCTTGCAGGATTCCGCTCAAGATGATCGTGCCGCCCGGCTCGACCAAATCTGCCAGCCCCGCATCGAATAAACGCACAATGATCGGCGCAAGGATGTTTGCCACCACCAGCGGCGCGGACTTGAATGCAAACTTTCCATCGCGAACTTCCGTCACCGAACCGACGCCGAGCAACAACCCATCGCCGATTCCATTCACGACTGCATTCTCACGCGAATTCTTGATCGAAGGCTCGTCGATGTCCACGCCGAGCGCCTGCTGCGCGCCCAACTTCAACGCGGCGATGGATAAAATTCCAGAACCACAGCCAACGTCAATAACGGTTAATGGTTCATGGTTAATGGATGAACCATTTTCCGTTTTCCATTTTCCATGATCCATAATTGTCTTTTCCATCAACGCCATACATAATTGTGTGGTTGGATGTGTGCCTGTGCCAAACGCCATACCCGGATCGATCTTGATCGGAATCCGCTCCGACTCCGGCGAATCGATCCAGGCCGGGATGATGATCAGCCGCTGTCCGATGGGAATCGGTTTGTAGTGCTGCTTCCAGGCTTCCATCCAGTTTTGATCTGCGATCATTTTAAAAGTCGCGGGCGGAAGCGGTTGGATCATCCCCAAATAATAAAGCGACTCTTCCAACTTTTGCCGAGTGTCTTCCAGTTGTCCATCCGCTGGCAAATATGCGCGCACCGTGATCGGACCAGTCGCCGTGCCTTCATCTTCATCGTTGACGAATTTCACGCCTTGTTCGGTCATCACGCCATTCGGCGCGAAGCGCGCCAGCACATCCGCCACGGCTTCCGCCAGTTCGCCATTTACAGTCAAAGAAACTTCAAGCCAGTTCCTTTTTGCAACATCCACCTTTTCCGATAATTGTTTTAAAAACACAACATCCGATGGTCGCACATCGGGCAAATCATCAAGAGCAAAATATTTTATTTCTGAAACTTCCAAAGTCGGGCTGAAATGGCCACCTTTAATTTCACACCAATAGAACAAACCAAGAATATGTTTGGCATTCGCATTCTTCGCCATTAACAATTTCTTGACCTCAACATCAAATCCGATTTCTTCCTTCACTTCACGAACAACTGCATCTTCCGGCTCTTCGCCAGTATCCACATTACCGCCGGGCAACCCCCATGAATAAACATCCTGATACGTCAGTTTTTCTAGAAGGATTTTTTGATCCTGATCGAAAATCGCAGCAGCGGCAAAGACCTGAAACGATGGCCGGATGATGCGCGAAAGAATCCCCTGCAACCAAAATGGAAGCCATTTCCAAATGATGAGCAAAAACTTCACTTATTTTCCTCGGGCGCTTTCATCGTGCTAAAACTTCGATAGAGCGCCAGATCATACACGAGTTTCAAGCCACCGCACAGAAAGAATGGAACACTAAATAAAGCGGGGTTCGCCAAAAAGATTCCGGTTAGCGCGGGCGAGATCGAAGCGCCGACAGAACGCGCGATGCCCGTCACGCCAGCCGCGGCCGACCGTTCATCAGGGGCCACGACCGCAATCGTGTACGATTGCCGTGTCGGCACATCCATCTGCGAAATGCTGAAACGCGCCAGCAACAAGCCAATCGCCAGCGGCAGGTTCGGCATCAGCGGCACGAGCATCAACAAGAGATTTGATGGAACATGCGTGAAGACCATCGTGTTGATCAAACCAAAACGCCTCGCGAGAGGTACGGCCACCAAAGCTGAAATCCCCGCCAAAATATTTGCGCCAAAAAAGATACTGCCCAGCAGGCCGCTATCCACACCAAACTTGACGTGGAACCAGTACGCGATCAAACTCTGGACAATGAGTCCGCCCGCAAACGCGTCCAACGCGAACAATGCCGACAAACGCATCACCACGGACCTCGAGCGGTGGAGGCCCAAAACAACTTTTGTCTCGGCTGATATTTTTTCCTTCACTTCAACCGCCGACGATACCGTTAAAAATAATATTGTCAGAACCAAACCGCCGAGGGCATAACCGCCCAGCACGACTTTGTAGGCGTCCAACGCAGACCAACCACGACTCTGTAAAATTTGCGCCAGCCACCCACCGGACAGAGCGCCCGTGGCCGTGGCGAACGAACCAGCCAGGTTGTACCAGGCGAAAACATGCGTTCGCTTTTCGTTGGGAATAATTTGCGTCAGCCCGGCCTGTTCGACAGACAGAAACGGCCCGATCTCATTTCCGCTTGGACTGATCACACCGATGATGGCGGCGGCCATCAACAACACAATATTGTTGGTTAAGATGAATACAAGCCCCGCGCCGAGCATCAACAGCGCACCGACCAGCAGCGTGCGCCGCCTGCCAAACTTATCCGCGGACGTTGTCAGCCAGAGAGAGATTCCCGCGTCACCGGCCAGCGTCAACGTAAAGAGCAAACCAATTTGCTGTTCAGTTAATCCAACCTGCACAAGATAAAGCGCAAGGATGACCGACAGAAATCCATAACAAAACAAACGGACAATACGCGTGGTGAAGAGAATTTTGATGTCCATGATTTTATAAAATTATTTTCCTGCCACATCCAACCGGCACCACGCATATAACGCATCGTAGACTTCAAACTGATGCTCAAGGTTTTCCAAATCATCCGGGAAGCGCAAACTGAAGCCGCTGGCAACTGCTTCCAGTCCGCGCGCGAGCGGCTCTTTGTCGATATCTTCGCTGACGTCCGCGGCGTGGACGATTCTTGCCAGACGCAATAATCCCGGGTCTTTCAAGTCGTATTTCAAAATGATCGATTCAAACGAACAGCGTCCGTCCAAACCATGACCAAGTTCAACTCCCGGCGCATCAAACGGAATCGCACCAGTTTCCTTGGCAACTTTCTCGATCTGGTTCTTGGGCACAAATAAAAATTCCGCTTCGCTATCGATGAAGCGGGTGATAAGCCACGGACACGCAACGCGGTCAACGTGGACGTGCGAGCGGGTAATCCATTTCACGGAGATCTCCTTTTTACATTTCTTCATCCAAAAACGATTTGGAGACAGGCGGCTTGCCGCCCAAAACACCGGAGGCAAACTTCCAGACCCAGATTCATGATCTGCTGATTATAAACATAATGGCGAACAAACTTTCACCTTTTCAATCAAGCATGATCATGCCGGCGCACAATGCCGTTCATATCGCAATACAAACCATCCGGGTCGCAGTCTATACATTCCAATTGCAATGTGGCATGTCCAACATTGTAACGATGATAAAGAACTTCATTGACCTTACGCTGAATATCTGCGCCCGCGCTGATTGGAATATCCTCGGTGAGAATATGGGCAGACATCGTTCGTAAATTCTGAGTCAAACTCCAAACGTGCAGATCGTGGACTCCAAGCACACCCTCAACCTTCACAAGATCGTCTACCATTGTTTTTATATCCACATCACGCGGAGTGGACTCAAGCAGGATGTCCATTGCGTCGCGTAAGATGCCCCATGCGTTGTAAAGGATCAGAAAGCCAATCAGTACGCTAACCAACGGATCAAGCCAGTTGGCTTTTGTGAAATAAATGATGATGCCTGCAATAACTGCGCCCAGCGTAGACAACACATCACCCATTAAATGAATAAAGGCGGAACGTATATTCAAGTCCTTGTCACTACCGCGGCGCACAAGAAGAGCGGTAACGAGATTTACGATGACCGCAACGAGTCCAACACCGATCAATATCTCCGAATTGACTTCAGGCGGAGCAATAAAGCGCTGATAGGCCTCATAGAAAATGCCAAGGGAAATAATTACAAGCGTGGTTGAATTGAGCAATGCCACGAGAATACCGGCACGGTGATAACCATAGGTTTTTTGTGAATTGGAAGGCTGGGTCGTCAGGCGCACGGCGTACCAACTTAATCCGAGCGCGATCACGTCCGTGAAATTATGTGCGGCGTCCGTGAGCAAAGCCAGACTGTTGGCAAAGAGTCCGGCTCCTGCTTCGATGATGACGAAGAGAGCGGTCAGCGCAAGCGAGAGCGCCAGCCGCGAACCGGTCTGTCTGGCAACGTCGTCGAAATGGGAATGAGTGTGTTCGGACATAATGAAATGGATTATAAAACAAATGGCGGATGTATGTCCGTCTTTTGTTCGAAATCATTCCAACAGTTTCCATTGTTTTGAAAAATAATCTTTCGCTTTTGCCAAGATGCCGTGTTTTTCATTCCAATTCTTCGGCAAAGGTTCAAGGGAAAAAATCTCTGATTTCCAAAGAGCATTTTCAGCAAGCGGGTAATATTTTAATTGGCCTCCCGATTCGCCATACCATTCAAATAGTGTGCCTGCCTCATCCCGCCCACGCAAACGACGGCCATGTCTTTCCTCACCTTTATTTTCTACCATTGGGAAATCCCAAGTTAGTTGGGTAGGATTTGGTAAATCAAGGGAAAATTTGAATAATTGATATTCGCCTTTGACATTCCAAGAAAGTGCAAGATAGAAGCTCCGCGATAAATCAACAATACCGTCATCGTCTAATCCGACAGATTTATGCCACTCATGTTCTTGGGCAAGCAGAGCCTGTGCAACTTCAAAAGGTTTGCTCTTATAATTTTGTTGATTGATACCCAGCTGTCTTAATTGCTCCCAAAACTTACCAGATGAATTGGATAGCTCAAGCGTGACGCGGCCTGTTCGTTTTGTGTCGTTCAAAGTCCGACGCATTTTGCAAGACAGGCCAAAGTAAACGTCTTTTCGTTTTTGGTCAGAGATAAGAACATCAAATATGTATTTGCTTTCTTGTGCGATTCCACCAAAAGCAAGAGCTACAGAACGTTCAAGATCTCGCCAGCCCGGTAAAGTTTGCCCGTCCTTAGCAGCTTGTTGACCACTTCCATCCTGATATGTACTGAAAATCAGACGAAAGCGTTCAAATTCTTTTTTCGTTGGATTCCTGTCAACAAAAGGAATGGTCATTTTCCACCTATTTCAAGTTCGTCTTTCAAAAGTTCGTCAGTTGTTACTTTGAAGTAACGCGCTACCTTCAAAACAAAATCGGCTGTTGGCTTTTTCTTGCCTGCTTCAATTTCACTGATATAACCATGAGCGGTAAGACCCAGCGCATGGGCAAGCTCTTTGAGAGTCATCACTTTATTCGTTCTCAAATTGCGGAGTTTTTCGCCAAATCGTTTCATTGTGAAAGTCTCATTGACATATAGAAAGGAGTATGATAAAATGTCTCTAGTAGAGACAAAGGATAATTACTGAATGGCAACGGTTATCAGCGAACATAAAATGCTTAACAGCCCTTTTAAATGGGTTGGTGGTAAATCGCGCTTGCGGAAACAAATCATTTCTCTTCTTCCTAAGCATACATGCTACGTAGAGTTATTTTCAGGAGCCGCCTGGGTTTTGTTTGGGAAACCGCCAAGCGATGTTGAAGTATTAAACGATATTGACCAGGAACTTGTCACTTTCTTCCGCGTGGTCAAAGAAAAACCAAAAGAGCTAATTGCCGCTTTTGAGTGGGAACTTGTTTCGCGGGCCGAATTTCAACGGCTGGCTTCTTTAGACTCAACACAACTCACTGACATCCAACGTGCTCATCGCTTTTATTACCTCATTATGGCGGGCTGGGGCGGAGAATTAAAGTATCCTCGTTTTCAAACCAGCATTTCCGATGGCGGGCATGGAAACCGTCTCATTGGCGCATTAGAAACCTTGAGCGAACGCATCAAACCTGTCCATGACCGTTTGAAAACTGTCATTATCGAAAATCTTGATTGGCGAAAATGTCTTGAACGTTATGATCGCCCAAACGCGATTATGTATATTGACCCACCATATCCTGATAACGGCGCAAATTATGCTCACAACATGCGCGATTGGAAAGAACACCAGGAATTAGCGAATCATCTTCACAAGACTCAATGCAAGTGGATTCTTTCCTCCTATGACACTTCAGAAATCCGTGCGATGTATCCAAAGAATTACGTTGTGGCTGTTCAAATGGCATCTGGTATGAAAACCAAGAAAAATGGCAGCAAGAGAGTCATCAATAAAGAAGTATTAATTACAAATTATCTGCCTGATAGTACTTCTGTTTCGCGTTTTGAAGATAAAGAGACGCGACAAATGCGGATGGTACTGGAAACGAAGAAACCTTACAAAGCATGATTATAGCATGATAGAAAATGACCCCAGTTGAGAAAACTCAATAGGGTCATTTTAATTTTCATCCCCCCAACGCTTCATTGATCCAATCCAAAAATCCCTTTTCCGTTGGTTTGACATTCGTGCCGAGCGACTCGGCCAGTTGGGTAAATAATTCGCGCTGTTCCTTGGTCAGCTTGGATGGGATTTCGACGTTGACGATCACCAGTTGGTCGCCGCGTCCGCCGCGCCGGAGATGAGGCACGCCTTTGCCTTTGAGATGAAGGACTTTTCCAGGCTGAGTCCCGGCATGGATTTTTAATTTCTCAGTCCCATCCAAAGTTGGGACATCAACCTCCGCGCCAAGTGTGGCCTGCGCAATATTTACATCGAGGTTCAACAAAATATCATTTTCTCGGCGCTTGAAAAATTTATGCGGCTGGACGTTCAACATGAGGAACAAACTTCCATTCGGCCCGCCGAAGACGCCGGGGCCGCCCTCGCCCGCCAAACGGATCTGCGTGCCGCTGTCCACGCCCGCCGGGACTTGCACTTTCTTTTTGATGCGTTTGCGTTCCAGCCCGCCGCCGCGACATGTATGACACGGCGAAGACACGCCTTCGCCGCGTCCATTACAGGTTGGGCAAGCCGTCGTCTGCACCATCTGTCCTAGAATGGTCTGACGCACCTGGCGAACTTCGCCCTGACCATTGCAGGTTGTACAACGCGTCGGCGTTGTTCCCGGCTCGGCGCCGGAACCGTTACAGCGTGAACAAGTCTCTTCTCGTTCGAACTCGACCTCTTTCTCGATACCAAAGACCGCCTCTTCAAACGTCAGCGTGAGGGGCATTTGTAGATCGCGTCCCCGCCTCGGGGTCCGGCGCGAACGGCGGCTGCCGGTTGAGAATCCGAACTGGCCGAATAATTCGTCGAAGATGTCCGAAAAGTCCGCGGTGTAATCGTGGAAGCCGCCGCCCATGTTGCCAAGGCCTTCTTTGCCAAAGCGGTCGTAGCGGGCGCGTTTATCGGAATCCGAAAGCACGCCGTAGGCCTCGTTGATCTCTTTGAATTTTTCCTCGGCGTCGTGCTCTTTGTTCACGTCGGGATGAAACTGGCGCGCCAATTTTCGGAAGGCCGCTTTGATCTCATCGTCGCTGGCATTCCGGCCGACGCCCAGAATTTCGTAGTAATCGCGAGTGGTCATAAGTCTTACACGTCATTGCGAGCCGTTCTTTGGCGAAGCAATCTCCTACTAATTTTGGGATTGCTTCGTCGCAAAAAACGCTCCTCGCAATGACATGATTCCTATTCCTTCACTTCGCCTTCGACAACATCCGGCCCATCAGATTTCGGTTCGGATTCGCCGCTCGGTGCAGCAGCATCCGGCTGTCCTTGATAGACAGCCGCGCCGATCTTCTGGATGACTTCACCAAGCGCATCGGTGGCGGACTTTATGGCGGCCACGTCTTCACTCTTGGCCTTTTCCTTCACTTCGGCAGTTTTGATTTCGATCTCACTGCGAATTTCCGCAGGAACTTTATCGCCAAATTCCTTCAGTGCCTTCTCAGCGGCATAAACAGTGTTATCGGCTTGATTGCGCGCTTCGATCAATTCTTTGCGTTTGCGATCTTCATCGGCGTGCGCTTCCGCATCCTGACGCATCTTCTCGACTTCTTTATCCGAAAGGCCTGAAGAGGCCGTGATGGTAATGTGTTGACTGCGTCCCGTGGCTTTATCTTTCGCGGTGACTTTCAAAATGCCATTGGCATCGATATCGAAAGTTACTTCGATTTGCGGGACGCCGCGCGGCGCGGACGGAATTCCATCCAGGATGAATTTGCCGAGCGTCTTATTATCCGCCGCCATCGGGCGTTCGCCTTGCAAAATGTGAATCTCAACCTGCGTCTGACTGTCGGAGGCGGTCGAGAAGACCTGACTCTTGCGCGTCGGGATGGTGGTGTTGCGTTCGATCTGCGGCGTGGCGACTCCGCCCAAAGTCTCGATGGCAAGCGAGAGAGGCGTCACATCCAGCAAAAGAATATCCTTGACTTCGCCGCCCAGCACACCCGCTTGAATGGCCGCGCCGATGGCGACGACTTCATCCGGGTTCACGCCTTTGTGCGGTTCCTTGCCAAAGAACGAGCGGACTCGATCCTGGACAGCGGGCATACGAGTCATACCGCCAACCATGACCACTTCGTTGATCTGCCCGGCTTGCAGATTTGCATCTGCCAGAGCCTGCTTGAGCGGTGCGATGGTGCGGTCAACCAGATCAGCGGTGATCTGTTCGAGCTTGGAACGGGTCAACGTGGTGACAAGATGCTTCGGGCCGCTGGCATCCGCCGTGATGTAGGGCAGGTTGATCTCGGTTTGCATGGTGGTCGAAAGTTCGATCTTGGCCTTCTCGGAGGCTTCCTTCAAACGTTGAAGAGCCTGACGGTCGCCGCGCAGGTCAATGCCATTATCTTTTTGGAAAGTATCGGCCAGATAATCCATGATGCGCTGATCGAAGTCATCGCCGCCGAGGAATGTGTCGCCGCTCGTCGAGCGGACTTGAAAAACGCCGTCGCCAACATCCAGAATTGAAATATCAAATGTACCGCCGCCCAGATCATAGACGGCAATAATTTCATTTTTCTTTTTGTCCAACCCATAAGCCAGCGAAGAGGCCGTTGGCTCGTTGATGATGCGCAGAACTTCAAGTCCTGCAATCTTGCCCGCGTCCTTAGTGGCGTTGCGCTGCGCATCGTTGAAATACGCCGGGACGGTGATGACCGCCTGCGTTACCGGTTCGCCGAGATAAGCTTCCGCGTCCGCTTTGATCTTGGCCAAAATCATGGCCGAGACTTCGGGCGGACTGTATTCTTTATCGTCCAGCACAACGCGCACGTCGCCATTTGTGCCTTCTGCCACAGTGTACGGCACGCGCTTCTTCGTGCGTTCGACCTCGGCATCATCGGCCTTGCGTCCCATAAAACGCTTGATCGAGAAGACCGTATTCTGCGCATTGATGATGGCCTGGTTGCGCGCCACGCGTCCAACCAGACGCTCGTGATTTTTATTGACCGCCACTACGGACGGCACAAGCCGCTCGCCCTCCGCCGACGGGATCACAACCGGCTCGCCGCCGCTCATGACTGCGGCAACCGAATTTGTCGTACCGAGATCAATACCAATGATTTTGCCCATGATTTCCTCGTTTAAAAGTTTGAAGGTTTCAAGGTTGCTGGTTCAACGTTCCAACCTGTCAACCTTTCAACTTGTTAACTTACTGCGCCACTCGAACCAGGGCAGGTCTGATCACCCTCTCGCCAAACATATATCCATTTTGAACGACCGCGATTACATATCCGCTTTCAACTGTATCACTCGGTTCATGCGAGATCGCTTCGTGGAAGTTCGGGTCGAACGCCGCGCCTTCGGCCTGGATACGCTTCACGCCCTCTGACTCAAGGATGGTCTGTAACTTGCGTGTGATCAGTTCGATACCGTTCGCCCAGGGGTTGTCCTCGGGACGTTTTTGCAGGGCGCGCTCCAGATCATCCAGCGCGGGCAGGATCTTCTTGATGATGTCGCCCTTCATCGAAGCGTATTTCGACTCGTCGTCACGCTCGA
>JAJYOH010000166.1 GCA_021796315.1 Chloroflexota bacterium | reverse complement strand
AAGGCATCTGCCTAATAACCCCGTATTAAACATCTTGAAAGAATTCCCGCTTTTTCACAACCCATTATGAATTAAGCCTGCACCCACGGGGGCCGGCTAATATTTTCATTCCAAAAAGGCATTGAACCCGCATGAAAATTCTAGAGCTTGAAAATGAACCACTCGCAAAACTCCGCAAGGTCGCCAAAGAACTCAACGTTCAAAATTTCAACCGATTAAAGAAGGAACCTCTCATCCTTCAGATACGTCAGGCGGAAGCGCAAAAAGAAGGTATCGAATTGCGCGGCGGCATTCTGGAGATCATGAGCGAAGGCATTGGCTTCCTAAGATCAGGAAACTATCGCATCAGCGACCAGGATGTTTACGTTTCGCAGGCACAGCTTCGCCGCTACGATCTGCGTTCGGGGGACATGGTGATCGGACACGTTCGCCCCCCGCGTGAATCTGAAAGACACTTTGGACTTTTGAAGGTGGAAACGGTCAACGGCATCGACCCGGAAGAGGCCACCCGCAGGCCGGTCTTTGAAAATCTCACCCCAATTTTCCCCGATAAACGCTTCGACCTTGAAATCGATCACGACACTTTGTCTTCGCGCCTCATCAACCTGGTCGCCCCCATCGGACGCGGCCAGCGCGGGTTGATCGTCTCTCCTCCCAAGGCGGGTAAGACAACCATTTTAAAGCACATTGCAAATTCCATTTCAACCAAATATCCTGAAGTGCATTTGATGGTGGCCCTGATCGGCGAACGCCCGGAAGAAGTGACCGACATGGATCGCTCGGTGGACGCCGAAGTGGTGGCATCCACCTTCGACGAACCAGTCACTTCCCACGTCCGCACGGCGGAAATTGCCTTAGACCGAGCTAAGAGAATGGTGGAGATCGGGCGCCATGTGGTAATCTTAATGGACTCGATCACCCGTTTGGCGCGCGCCTACAACCTTGTGGTTAATCCATCGGGACGCACGCTTTCGGGCGGCATGGATCCTTCGGCGTTGTATCCGCCCAAACGTTTCTTCGGTGCGGCGCGTAACATCGAAGAAGGCGGCTCGCTGACCATCATCGCCACCTGCCTGGTGGATACCGGCTCCCGTCTCGACGATGTGGTCTACGAGGAATTCAAAGGCACCGGCAACATGGAATTGCTGCTCTCCCGCAAATTACAGGAGCGCCGCATCTTCCCCGCCGTGGATATCGAGCGCTCATCCACACGCCGCGAAGAATTGCTGCTCGGACCTGATCTTCTGCAACGCGTCTGGCTTATGCGCCGCATGTACGCCCAGATGGTCTCGGCTCCTCCCGCCGGCGCCGGCATGGATCAAACCGTTGCGACCGAGGCAATCATTACCCGCCTGGATCGCGCCAGGAATAATCAAATGTTTTTGGAGCAATTGACAGACGATGCTTAAAGCGTCAAAGTATTAGCCAGAGAAAAAATGAACAAAATCTTAGAGTTCGTGAAAGCCAACCGTTTCAACGTTGCATCCTGGGGCGTGACTGCGCTCGTCGTGGCCGCGTTGCTGGGATCCGCTTTCTGGTGGACTCAGGCTGGGGCGGCCTCATCCGCCACACGTCCGATACCGACCGCCGTGCCAGGCCAGAACCAGACATCAGTCAGCTTGCCCGCACCGGTTACAAATTCTGTGGAATTTCCCGGCATCGGGCGCGCGTTACAACTCAAAACAAATATTCCCGATCGCCCGCGCATGGACCCGGTCATGTATACCGTTTCACGCGGCGATGCGATGTATTCAATCGCCAAACAGTTCAACATAAAAGTGGATAGCATCATTTATTCCAACAAAGGCGTGATCAAATATGATAACCCGCAATTCTTAACGCCGGGCTTGCAATTGCTCATCCCACCTACAGACGGTATGTACTACACGTGGAAAGCCGGCGATACTTTTGAATCTGTCGCGGCAAAGTCTTCCGTCCTCACTAAAGTTAAACCTGAAGATATCATAAACTTTCCCGGCAACAATATTGACCTCACAGACCCGCAAGTCAAACCCGGCACGATAATATTCATCCCAGGCGGCTCGCGCAAATTGTTTGACTGGTCTCAATTGATGCCCACCATTTCACGCGTCAACAACGGCAGTACAGGCACATCTGATTTTGGCGGCGGCGGCTGTTCGACCGGCGGGCCGGTTGATAATGTTTTTCACTCGCCCACGAATAGCCTTGCCATCTCGGGTTATGATTACTCGCCATCACATCTCGGTATCGACCTGGCCGCCACCGAAGGCACTCCAATTTATGCAGCAGCGGCTGGCATCGTGACAATGGCGCAGGGCGGCGATAATTATGGTTACGGCAAAGTAATTCAAATTGATCACGGCAATGGGTTTGTTACTCTCTACGCCCATCTCAGCCAAATCAATGTCTTGCGTTGCGAGACAGTAGGAGCAGGCACATTGATTGGTCTGGCTGGCGCCACGGGCCATGCAGAAGGGGCACACTTGCATTTTGAGATTCGTATCGGCGGCTCGAACGTTAACCCCCACGATTATCTCCAGTAGGAATGAGAGTTTTTGTCACCAGATAAATTGAACGCAACGAAACTTCAGGTCGCTCTGCGGGGACTCCCGCTGGGCGACCTTCGTTTTTTTGAAAGCATCGGTTCAACCAATGATGAAGCCCAGGCCCGGGTTTCGCAAGGTGCGCCGGATTTATCGCTGATCGTTGCGGAAGAACAAACATCTGGTCGAGGCCGCTCTGGGCGAAAATGGTTTACGCCTCCCAAAACTGCACTGGCTTTCAGCCTGATCCTGCGCCCCACTGCGGCCGAACGCACGCACCCCGCGCGGATCACGGGTCTGGGCGCGCTCGCTTTGGCCGATTCTCTGCGGACGATTGGACTCGCACCGCAGATCAAATGGCCCAACGATGTTTTATTGAATGGGAAAAAAGTTGCAGGCATCCTGGTTGAGTCAGTTTGGACAGGCGACACATTGGATGCATCCGTTTTAGGAATGGGCGTGAACGCGCTGACGGCCTCTGTACCGCCCACGGATCAAACTTTATTCCCGGCAACCAGCATTGAAAATGAATTGGGGAAAGCCATCGAGCGATCGAATTTGCTCAACAACATTCTTACTTTTTTAATCAAATGGCGTTCGCGCCTGGGCACAGACGAATTCATACAAGCCTGGGAGGCCGCGTTGGCTTTTCGCGGCGAACAGGTTCAGGTCTGGGCTGGAAGCGACAAACCATTGAGCGGTTCCCTGCTTGGATTGGAATCAGATGGCAGTTTACGTTTGTGTGATGAACATGGCAATCCCGTAACAGTCCAATTCGGGGAGATTCATCTGCGCCCAGCGTGATAGAATTAATTTAACGAGGTAACTATGTTTGATAATTTGCGTGAACAGGCTAACTCCAGCCCCTTTTACGAAGAAGAGGCTCAATTCCAACAAGCGGCCAGCACAACAACCGCCGCAGCTCCGCAACGCCGCTCATCCGGTCGCGTTCTCGGCATGACGGCGGCACAACGTTTCTTTATCGCCGTAATGCTGATGTCCGCAGTGTGCATCATCGGCGCGTTGGTTTTATTCGTGACGGGAAAATTTGGGGTCTAAAAATATTTCCAAAATACACAAAAATGGCGGCCCGACGGGCCGCCATTTTTAAATAAGTTGCGGTTGATCTTCTGGCGGCTTTTCATCGCCATTGACCTGTGCTCCAGCGCGCTTCAAATCTTCAGCGGCAATGCGCGCCACGGACGCTACGCTGTCACCCTCCTGTGGTTTGATAAGATGAACGCCTCGAGTGGCGCGTCCCGATTGCTTTACATTTTTTACTTTCAAACGCAACGTCACGCCATTGGCCGTCATGATCGTCAAATCATCATCGTTTTGCACAACGCGCGCCGCGGCGATCCTGCCGATTTCATCGAGCGCCTTCTTATCAATGGTTGAAATTCCACTGGTGGCGCGTCCCTTCGGGGTATATTCCTTCAACAAGGTTTGCTTGCCAAAACCGCCAGTCGTTACGATCAGAAGCGAGCCATCTTTTTCCACAACATCCATGCTGGTGACTGCATCGCCTTTTGCGAGGCGAATGCCCTGCACACCCGCGGCCTGACGTCCCATCGAACGGACTTTATTTTCATCGAACCGCAAAGCCTGACCATTTTCGGTCACGAAAATAACCTCATCCTTGCCGGAAGTCAGGCGCGCCCAACCGAGACTATCGCCTTCATCCAAAGTCATGGCAATTAAACCTGAAGGCCGGACCGAAGCAAATTCTTCCATGTTCACGCGCTTGACTCTGCCGCGCGCCGTTGCCAACATGCAAAATCCATGCGCCGAAAAATCCGAGACGGCGATGGCGGCAGTCACGCGTTCATCCGGTTCGAGCGCCAGCACGTTGACAAGCGGGATGCCTTTGGCGGCTCGGTCGGCATCCGGGATTTGATAAACTTTTTCAGAGTAGACTTTGCCGCGGTCGGAGAAGAACAGCATCGAGTCCAGGCTTCGAGCGGGGATGAGCGCAACGACTTCATCCTCGTCTTTGGTCGTATGCCCCATCACCCCGCGCCCGCCGCGACTCTGCAAACGAAAAGCGGATGCTGCCACGCGTTTGATGTAGCCTCGCTCGGTCAGGCTGATCAAAACCGCCTCATCTTGCACAAGATCGGCCTCGGTCAATTCTTCCTTCGCGTCCGAAGCAATGCGCGTGCGGCGGTCATCGCCATATTTCTCAGCCAGCTCTTTCAAGTCAGACTGGATCAACGCCAAAATCTTTTTTGGGTGAGCCAGCAAATCTTCCAAATAATCAATCTGTTCTTTGACTTGCTTATGTTCTTCCTCGATCTTCCAGCGTTCGAGCGCGGCCAGACGACGCAACTGCATATCAAGAACAGCCTGCGCTTGCAGGTCGCTGAACTTGAAACGCTTCATCAAGTTGGTCTTGGCCTCGTCCGTATCCTGCGACTCGCGAATGGTCTTGATCACCGCGTCCAAATTGGAAAGCGCGATCAGATATCCATCGAGGATGTGCTGGCGCGCACGGGCCTTTTCCAATTCAAAATTTGAACGGCGGACGATGACGGTCTGGCGATGCTCGATAAAAATTTGCAAGGCACGTTTGAGCGGCAACGTGCGCGGTTCTCCATCCACCAAAGCCAGCATTATCACACCAAAGGTGGACTGCAAGGCCGTATATTTATAAAGTTGATTGAGAACTTTCTTAGGTTGCGCGCCGCGCTTGAGCTCGATCACAATGCTCATGCCGCGCTGGTCGGATTCGTCGCGCATATCCGAGATCATGTCGATCTTGTCTTCGCGCACCAGTTCGGCAATCCGCTCGATCAACGTGGATTTGTTGACCTGGTACGGAATCTCGGTGATGATGATCCCATGCCGTCCGGGTTTGGATTCTTCGATGTGCGCCATGCCGCGCACGACCAGACGCCCGCGGCCGGTGCCGTAAGCAGACTCGATCCCTTCGCGGCCGATAATAATGCCACCCGTCGGAAAGTCCGGGCCGGCGACGCGCTTCATCAACTCCTCGACCGGGATATCATCCATCGTGTCGTAATTATCGATCAGGTAATTGATGGCATCCACCAACTCGCGCAAATTATGCGGCGGGATGTTGGTCGCCATACCGACGGCGATTCCCGATGAACCATTCAAAAGTAAATTCGGTAATCGAGCCGGAAGCACGAGCGGCTCTTCCAGCGAATCGTCAAAGTTCGGGCCGAAGTCAACGGTGTCCTTCTCAATATCCGCGAGAAGATCCTCGGCCATCTTTTGCAGGCGGGCCTCAGTGTAACGCATGGCAGCCGGCGCATCGCCGTCCACAGAACCGAAGTTGCCCTGTCCATCCACCAGCAAATAACGCATGGAAAAATCCTGCGCCATGCGCGCCATCGATTCATAAACAGCCGCGTCGCCGTGCGGGTGATATTTACCGAGCACTTCCCCCACGATACGAGCAGATTTTTTATAGGCTGAATTGGAGCGGATGCCCATATCGTGCATCGCATATAAAATACGGCGATGGACAGGCTTCAATCCATCACGGGCATCCGGCAGGGCGCGCGCCACGATCACGCTCATGGCGTAATCGAGATAGGCAGTCCGCATCTGCGAGTCAATATCTACTTGTTCAATCGTACCAATGTCCATAGGATTCCTAAAAGGCATAAAAAGACACGAAGACGTTGGATGTATGACTTCGTGTCACATTAGATGAAGAGCCTGCTTGAATTAGGCTGATTATACCTTAAAAAACCTGGCGGGAATTGGGCTGTCGGCGCAAAAAATGCTGATTTTAATGACGGGAATCCGCCTCAAGTCCGGACCTGAACCGGGTTCCGTCAAAAGAATATTCCCCACAGATAAAAAAACAAACCCGCTTTTGAGCGAGTCTGTTTGTGCCGAAGAAGGGATTTGAACCCTTATGGGAGAACTCCCACTACGCCCTGAACGTAGCGCGTCTGCCAATTCCGCCACTCCGGCTTAGTTGCGTTGCCAATTTTATCTCAATTGATTGTTTTGTCAACCTAAGCATAAAACACAATACATTTGCTGATTAAATTACGGAATAAATTGAAGGATGACCCAATACAAACCTGATGCGGCCAAAGCAGTAGCCGGAATGGTTAAAAGCCACGCCATCGCAATTTCCTGGGCAACGCCCCAGCGGACCTTGTTCAATCTTTCTGCGGCCCCCACCCCCATAATGGCAGAACTAACCACCTGCGTAGTACTCACCGGACCACCGACAAGCGAAGCGCCTAAAATAACAACTGCCGAGGTCAGCTGGGATGCGAACCCGTGTACAGGTCGAATTTTGTAGAACCTGCCTCCCAAAGTGCGGATCAATTTCCAACCGCCCAAAGAGGTACCCAGCCCGATCATTGTCCCGCAAAGAAGTATGACCCACAATGGCACGGCAAATACCTTCAAATAACCTCCGATAACCAGCGCCAGGGTAATAATCCCCATTGTCTTTTGCGCATCGTTGGTACCGTGGCTGAGCGCCAAAGCCAGCGCCGTAATTACCTGGGCCTTTCTGAAAAACTTATTGATGGACGGCGATGCTTTCCAGGAGATCAGGAAGATGAGCCTGAGCATGATAAAGCCAAATAGAAGTCCGATGATCGGGGAAGCGAACAAAGCGATCAATATCTTTTCCAAACCATGAAACTGAATGGACTTCCACCCGGCATCTACAACAACCGCGCCAATAAAACCGCCAACCAGAGCGTGCGAAGAACTGCTGGGAAAACCCAGATACCAGGTCAGTAAATTCCATAGGATGGCGCTTAAGAGAGCGGCCAACAGCACCTGGGCGTTTATATTGTCCGCAGCGACAACCTCATGACCAATCGTGTTTGCAACAGCCACCCCAAAAAGCAACGGTCCGACAAAATTGGCGACAGCAGTCAATCCGAGGGCAACGCGCGGCGAAACGGCGCGTGAGGAAATCATGGTGGCAACCACGTTGCTTGAATCATGAACGCCATTCAGAAAATCGAATACGAGCGCCAACACAATTACAGCAATGATGAGTGGCGTCATCCAACCAACCCTAGGCAATTTTGACCACGATGTTTGCGATTACATTGGCCGCTTCATCGCCCCGGTCAGCCGCGTTGCTCAAGTGACGATACACCTCGCGCAACTTGAATATCTTCAACATTTGTTCGATATCGGATGCACTACTAAACAGGTCAGCCAGCGCCTCCCGGTAGATTTCTTCCACCCGATTTTCCAACGCCTTGGCACGCTTGACGTGGTCGCCAGCTACATTAGGGTGTTCCTCCAGCCGGTCAACCGCCTGGAGTAGTTCATAGGCGGCATCTCGCAAGAGAGAGGCGATCCGCTGCATGAAGGGTGTGGCCTCTACATTGAATATGATCATCTCGCTCGCTGTGCTATAAGCATAGTCAAGCACATCGTCAATGGCTCCCGAAAGGGCGAAGATATCCTCGCGATCGAACGGCGTCACGAAAGTCCGGTTCAATTCATCGATCAGAATGCGACGAGCTTCATCTGCTTCTTTTTCCTTCATGGTAAGCAGTTTCGCCGTGGCAAGGGTTTAATCCTCGAAATACAAATTTAGCGCTTCCAGACCTTCCAATGTAAGTGCGGCCTGGTCGTGGATCAGCTTGATGAAAATATTCTGGCGTTTCTTGAACAGGGATTGCATGGCAGGCTTTCTTTTTTATTTTGTTTTTTTCAGTATAGCATATTCGCAATCTCCTTGATTTTAATGTAGAAACATGGCTACACAAAGAGGCGAAACCCACAATTCGCACACAACTTTTCATGTATCTCAAAATATTCAAATTTACAATCAGGATAGATAAAGCAATAAACTTTTCAATTCATATCTTCTGTTTAGTCTTTGCACAACTGTATGGTAAATCCATTACAGTACTGTTAGGGGATATATCTTTTCCTTTTGAGAGTTGTTATAGTAGTCATAAGAAAGGAGTTGGCTATGTTTGCAATCGTAATCTCAATTTGTTTGCTTCTGCTGCTTGCCGTCGCAAGCGCGGACCTGTTCATCTCGAACATCAGCTCGGACGAATTGAACAGCATGGGCGTTGAGAGAAAATCATGACCGAAGACATCCATTTGCCCTAGCCCGACGCGTAATTCGATGCGTCGGGCTTTTTATTTAAACAGAAAAGCCTCCCAATATTTCAGGAAGCTTTTCAACAACAGCGAAAATAGTTGCTAGTTCAGGCGGCCAACACATCGTTTGCTTCAAGCAACAGATAATCCACCCCATCCATCTTGAATTCGGTGCCGCTATATTTGGCGAACAAAATTTTATCGTTTGCCTTCAACTTGATGCTTTCATCGTCGCCGACCGCCACGACTTTGCCGGTTTGCGGCTTCTCTTTTGCAGTTTCTGGCAAAAGCAGCCCAGAAGCGGTCTTGCTTTCCTGTTCCAGCGGGCGGATCAGGACACGGGTACCGAGTGGTTGAATTTTGACTTCAGACATTGCTACCTCCAAAAATTATTTAATGCCAAGCATTTGATCGATCTGGGGACGATTGAATCCCACTACTATCCTGCCGCCAATATCAATGACCGGCACGCCCATCTGGCCCGAGCGCCGCACCATATCGCGCGCAGCAGCCTGGTCGCGGCTGACGTCGATATCAGTATATTTGACGCCCTTCTCGCGGAAATACTTCTTGGCCGCGTTGCAAAATGAGCAGGTCGGCGTGCTGAATACGATCACTTTTGGCTGGACTTTTACATCAGTCATCACATACCTCCAAAAAATCAGTTTATTGTTTGGATGCAAACGCTGAAAAAAAGTTACATGACGAAAAGTCAATCATGATTGAAATCACAAAATTACCTACCGAATGGTCGGTAGAATTGTTTTAGGATATAATGCCAACATTCACAGATCGGCCGGAGCCAACGCATGGACTTTTCCCTCTCGCAAGAGCACGTCATGGCGCAAAAAATGGTGCGCGATTTCGCTCAAAAAGAAATCGGTCCCGTCATCAAGGAGCATGATCGCAAGCAGGAACCCATCCCCTTCGCGCTCAAGCGCATGGGCGAGCTCGGCATCCTCGGCCTGTGCTTCCCCGTCCGTTACGGCGGCCAGGGCATGGACTATCTCTCGCTCGGCCTGGCTTGCGAAGAACTCGAAGCCATGGACACATCCCTGCGCGTGGCGATGTCTGTCCACACCGGGCTGTGTTCGATGAATCTTTTTCAGTGGGGAACCGAAGAACAAAAGCAAAAATTTCTCATTCCATTGGCAAAAGGCGAAAAGATCGGATGCAGCGCTTTTACGGAACCCGGCATGGGGTCCGATGTTGCCGCGATGCGGACCTCCGCAAAACGCGACGGCGATTTCTACATCCTGAACGGCGAAAAGATGTGGATCTCGCTCGCCTCCAAAGCGGACCTCGTGATGGTCACCGTTAAAACTGACCCTTCGACAAGCTCAGGGCAGGCTCCATCTGCCCGAAAAGCTTCGGAGGGACTCTCGACATTCATCGTTGAATTAAATTCAGCGGGCGTCACACGCGGCGACCTGCACGGAAAACTCGGCGTGCGCGCCGGTGCAACCGGCTGGATAAATTTTCAGGATGTAAAAGTTCCGGTGGCGAATCGCATCGGCGAAGAAGGCGAAGGATTCAAGATCACGATGTCGGGCTTCGATCACGGACGATTCACCGTGGCCTCCGGCGCGACGGGCATCATCCGCGCTTCGCTGGAAGCCAGCGTGAAATATGCCAAGACGAGACAGACATTCGGCAAGCCGATCGCGGAACATCAACTCATTCAAGAAAAAATCGCCAGGATGTCGCAGGATTATGAGATTGCGCGATTGCTTTATTATCAGGTCGGCTGGTTAAAGAATCAGGGCAAGCGCTGTACGCGCGAAACATCCTATTCAAAGAAGTTTGCCACGGAAGCATCTTTCAGCGCCGCGAACGAAGCGATCCAAATCCACGGCGCGTATGGATATTCGGATGAGTATGATGTCGAGCGTTATTTGCGCAACTCCAAAGGCGCGATGATCTACGAAGGCTCGAGCGAAATCCAGACGCTGAGTTTTCCGT
>JAJYOH010000165.1 GCA_021796315.1 Chloroflexota bacterium | reverse complement strand
CGGTTGCGATATTTTGCCGCTCGGCATCGCGCCCGATAACCGCGAGGCGCTCCAATTTCTGCTCGACCAGGCCATTGGCATGAATGCGGATGCAATCATCTCGTCCGCCGGAGTCAGTGTGGGCGCGTTCGATTTTATAAAGGAAGTCGTCGAGTCGCAGGGCAAGCTGGATTTTTGGAAGGTCAACATGCGCCCCGGCAAACCGCTGGCCTTCGGAGAATATCGCGGCATGCCTTTCATCGGACTGCCGGGTAATCCGGTGTCGGCCTTTGTTGGGTTTGAAGTTTTCGTGCGCGGCGCTTTGGGCCGACTGGCAGGTTTAAAAACGGTTGCGCGCACAAAGGTCCGGGTGAGACTCGCTGAATCTGTCGAACTGGATGGACGAGAAAGTTATCTGCGCGCGGTCGTCAAAGAACAGGATGGAATCCTATCCGCAAAATTGACTGGGCATCAAGGCTCCGGAAATTTGCTTTCATTGGTTCAGGCAAATGCTTTACTAGTCATCCCCGCTGGGGTAAAATCGCTCGCCATAGGCGCCCAGGCAGATGTCTGGTTTTTATGAAAGGTGAAAATGGATAAGTGGATTTATCGAACTTCGATTGCGCTGGCAGCGCTCGGCATGTTGGTTTCGATCTACATGACGATTTACAAACTCACAGAAAATCCCAACATGTGTTTAGGAAACGGCGGCTGCTCCACGGTGAACGCCAGCATTTACTCGGAGGTCAGCGGCATTCCGGTGGCTGTGGTTGGCGTTGGAGGTTATCTGGCAATACTGGCTTTGCTGCTGCTGGAAAATCGAATCGACTTCTTGAAAACCAATGGCAGCATGGCTGGCTTCGCTCTGGCGCTGATCGGTTTCCTGTTTACGATTTATTTGATCTATGTCGAAATCGCCTTGATCCATGCGTTGTGTCCGTTTTGCATTACATCGCAAGTAGCCATGACGATACTGTTCATACTTTCAGTCATTCGGCTGGTTCGCCAGCCAAATCATTAAGGAGGAGCTTCAATGGCCCGCATTCGCTGTCACTACACAGACTGCGTGTTCCTGGATGAAGGATTCTGCTCTGCCGCTGCGGTGGAGATCGATCCTGATACGGGGTGCGCAACCTATTCCCCAACCGATGCAGCCGCAAAGGATGAGTGGGACGAGGAAGAGGAAGAACTCGACGAATGGGAAGAAGAGGATCTGGAAGAGGAAGAGGAAGAATCCTGGGACGAGGAAGAAGACGAGTTCTAATTTTTTGCCGACAATCGAATATCTCAAAAATGCCTTCTCGTTGAGAAGGCATTTTTATTTCATACATACGCCCACAAAATTAGACCAAGACTGTTCTGCAAGGAACGCTCGCAATGACAACAAAATTCATGTAAATCATATCTTCTCAAAAGGAAGGGGGAAGCGGGGTGTTTTACTTCACACCCCGCTTTATTGACAAGATACTGTAAATTGATACAACAAAACTCCTGCGGTGACGGCAAGATTCAGTGAACTGGCGCGCCCGCGCATCGGCAGAGAGACGCGCACATCACAAGCCGCCAATTGTCCGGGCGAGAGTCCTTTTTGTTCACTGCCCAGCAAAAGCAGCCACGGAAATTCTGGCTTAAAACCGCCGTAATTAGAATCAGCATGTGCTGATGCGCCGATTAATTGAAAGCCGCCGCGCGCTTTCCATTCGATGAATTCCGCGAACGAAGTTTGCACGACTGGCTTGGAAAATATCGTTCCCATGCTGGCGCGGACGGAGGTCGGGTGATACAGGTCAACGCCGCCATCGAGCAGGAATAATGCGTCCGCACCAACCGCGTCGAGCGTACGCAGAATCGTACCAACGTTTCCGGGGTCTTGCGGCGAGACAACTGCCACGCCGGATCGAATTGAAACCAGATCATCAAGCCGCGTCTGCTTTTGGCGGATGATGGCGAGAATACCCTGGGGATTTTCTTTCTCAGTCAGCGATCCCATCACTTGCGCGGAGATCGGTTGCAGCTTAGTCTGAAGCGAAGCGCGCGCTGTAAGCTCACGGCCAAAGTCACTGGTCAACGTTTCGGGCGCGTAGAGAAGCGCGTCCACCTCCCAACCACATTGCACAGCCTCGCCAACGTGACGGATTCCTTCAACGAGAAACAATCCCGTTTCCGAACGTTCCTTGCGTTGACGTAACGCGCGCGCCTGTTTGATCAACGCATTGGAAAGGCTGGTAATGGCTGGTTTGGTCATGCGCCCATTGTAAAACAAACTTCCGAAGTCTTGTTGGTCTTCGAAGTTTTTCAGGCTACTTCACTACGGTCAGTTTGGCGACCATTCCCGCCTCGAAGTGACCTGCTATCGCGCAAACAATCTGATATTGACCCGGTTCAGGGGGAGCGGTAAACGTGCCGGTGAAAGATGTGCCCGGATCGATATTTTCCTTTCCCCAATAAATGTTCGGTCTATCCGCATCGGTGAAATGGCCGCTGATATCCTTGCCCAACTTCATGATAACAAAGTCGTGCACATTGGATCCATTGTTTTGGGCTGTAAAAGATATTTGGTCGCTCGCATGGACAGTAAAAGAATTAGGCGAGAAAGCAAAATCTGTGATAGTGACATTAATGGATTTCGACGCAGTTCCCGCTCCACCACATGCAGTCAGAGTCAACAAAAGGCCGAGAACGACAACAGTAAGAGGTAAATATTTCTTCATTCTATGCTCCTTTGGTAAACAAATTTAGCACTGGAAAGAAAATTATGCAAGGCAATTTCAACGAAACTGCCTTCGCCGTATAAAAGAAAATTGTCGTACACTTGGATAAATCCTGCAAGGAGAAAATCATGACTGCCCCTAAATTTTCCGACCTAAATCCGCCCTCCCGCATCTTGCTTGGACCCGGGCCGGGCATGACGCATCCGCGCGTGATGCGTGCGCTGACGGCTCCCACGCTCGGCCATCTCGACCCCGAACTGCTGAAAATCTACGCCGAAGAACAGGAACTGCTCCGCTATCTTTTCCAAACCAAGAACGAATGGACCTTCACTCTCTCAGGCACAGGCACATCAGGCATGGAAGCCGCGCTGACAAACTTGATCGAGCCCGGTGACGATGTGCTGTGCTGCATTCATGGATATTTCGGTGCGCGGCTGGCAGAAATTGCAGAACGCCAAGGCGCACACGTTGACCGCATCGAAAAACCGCTTGGACAAATTTTCAGCGTCGAAGAAATCGAATCCGCACTAAAAAAGAAAAAATATAAATTAATGACCATCATCCATGCCGAGACATCCACCGGCGCAGAACAATTACACATCAAGGAAATTTCTGCCGCTGCACACAAACAGGGCGCACTGATCGTGCTCGACACGGTCACATCACTGGGCGGCATCCCGGTCAAGATCGATGAATGGGATGTGGATATGGCCTATTCAGGCTCGCAGAAGAATCTCGGCGCTCCATCTGGGCTTGCTCCGATCACAGCTGGTCCACACGCGCGAGAAGTGATCGAGAAACGCGCGAAACCTGTCTCGTCGTTTTATCTCGATCTCAAGCAATATGCAAATTATTGGGGCGGCGCGCACGGCTACCATCACACTGCTTCGGCTAGTTTGCATTTTGCTCTGCGTGAAGGGCTGCGCGTCATCGCCGAGGAAGGACAGGAAAAGGCCTTTGCTCGCTATCGTGCCAACGCCGAGATTTTATGGCGCGGACTCGAAGCCATGGATGTGCCGCCGTTCATTCCGCTGGAGTATCGCCTGCCGCCGCTGACCACGGCCAAAGTCCCGGTCGGATGTGACCCACACAAAGTCCGCGCGCGGCTGCTCAACGAGTACAACATCGAGATCGCAGCCGGATTCGGCGCGCTCAAGGATGAAGTCTGGCGTATCGGCCTGATGGGATATTCCAGCCGCCGGGAGAACATCACACTCTTCCTGGCCGCCTTGCAAGAGTTGCTGAAATAATCAGAAAAATATTCGGGGATGACGCAGATTTCTTCAATCTGCGTCATCTGCCTGCACCGTGCGCAGGTACGCGTGCTAAATCTGTGGATCTATTAAATTTATGCAACGCTTCCGCGAATTCATTAAGACCAACTGGCCTTACATCTTCATTACATCCGCGCCGCTGATTCTTTTTGCACCGTTTTTGCTCGGAGGCGTTGTTTTATATTGGGGCACGCCGTTCTTCCAGTTTTATCCGTGGCGCAAATTCGCATTCGATATGATTCGGACTGGCCAGCTTCCATTGTGGAATCCGTATCTCGGAAACGGCACGCCGCTCATCGCAAATTATCAATCCGCTATTTTTTATCCGCCCAACTGGCTGTCGCTGATTCTTCCGCTTGCTTATTCTTTTAGTTGGCTGGTCGCCCTGCATTTGATTCTTGCCGGTGCAGGCATGGTGACATTCACACGCTCGCTTGGGATCAAGCCTTTTGGTCAGGCGGTTGCAGGACTGGCTTTCGGCATGTCGCAATATCTGGTCACGCGTGCTGGATTTCTCAGCATCAATGCAGCCGTTGCCTGGCTTCCGTGGATGATCTGGGCCGCCGATAAATTCTTACTCTCGGAAAAAAAGTCCGGCGGGCATATTTTTTGTTTTACACTTTTCGCCGCGCTTCAACTTCTTGCCGGACACGCGCAAACCACATGGTATACGTATCTTCTGCTCGCGGCCTGGGCTTTGTATCGACTCTTTGCAAACCGCATCCACTTTTCGCGGCTCGTGATCCTTGCTGCATCTTTAATTCTTGCAGTTGGTGTTGCCGCCCTTCAATTGATTCCTACCGCTGAATTTCTAAGCCAATCGCAACGCTCCGGCGAATTTGGCTACGAAGCTGCGATGGTGTACAGCTATTCGCCTGCGAGATTGATTACTTTACTCGCACCTGATTTTTTCGGCAACCCAGCACGTGAAATTTACTTCGGCTACGGAAATTATTGGGAAGATGCAAATTACATAGGTATTCTGCCTTTGATGCTTGCCATCGGACTTCTCTTCTCGCGGATAAAATTTCCGCGTCGATCTGAACCTGAACCGGATTCCGTTAAACCAATTCTCCCCAACTCTATGATCGCGTTCCTGGCTGGAACCATACTGGTTTCCTTTCTGTTGGGACTTGGCTCGAACACTCCCATCTTTCCTTTTCTTTATCACTATATGCCAACCTTCAATATGTTCCAGGCGCCGACACGCATCATGATCTGGTTTGAATTCTGCCTGGCACTGTTGGCTGGTCTTGCCGCGGACGAATGGACTCCGCCCGAAGATAAAAAACTATACTGGACGCGTCTCGGTTTAATGGGCGCCATCACGCTCATGCTGATTGGACTGTCAATCTATTTTGTTTTTCCGAGCGCAGGAAAAATCGGCGGACAAATCCACACGATGGCTGGCGCATCCACCTTCACCGGTTTTTTGCTGACAATATCAACCATCTTCGCGTTGACCCAGCCCGTACCAGACTCACCACGCCACACACTTTGGACGATTCTCGTAGTTGGCTTTATTGCCCTTGATTTGATCTATGCCAATTGGGGACTCAACCCTCCCGCCCCGCCAGACATTTATACTTCCCAGCCTGCATCTTTCAATAGTCACCGCGCCTTCGAGTATGGCGTGGATTACACGTATTTTCTCAATTTCGAAAGCTTCGGTTCGCCCGCCCTGGCGGTGCAAGCCCATGCATTTCATTTGACAGACACAAACATGCTGGATGGCATTTCGTCTGTGAACAATTACGACCCGCTCAAGGAAAATCGCTTCACGAAGTTCCTCAATGCATTGTATCAACACAAACAGGATTCTGTTTTGCAACTGGCGGATGTGGGGACCATCATCTCGGGCGAAAACAAATCCGCGCTGCGACTGGAACAGGCGGCAAAGACTCCCTCCCGCGTTTGGGCGGTGACATCGTCAACTACAGTCGCGAATGCCGATGCCGCATTGACCGCCTTGTTCGCGGATACCTTCGACCCGGCACGAAGCGTCATCCTTGAGGAAAATGATCCGGGAACGACAGCCGCTCATTCGGTGCCGTTTGAAGCGGCGCAGTCTTCGTCCGCGCCATCCATTATTGAATCACAACCAAACGACGTGAAGATCAACGCCTCCATGCCGCAGGCTGGCTGGGTCGTTTTGTCCGATACGTATTACCCGGGCTGGTTCGTTTACGTGGACGGTCAGCCTGCGAAAATGCTTCACGCTGATTATGCTTTTCGCGGCGTGGCAGTTCCGGCGGGGATTCATCGAGTAGAATTTATCTACGAGCCATTCTCATTTAAACTCGGCGGGGGAATCACAGGAATCAGTATATTCATTTTTATCGGTTTGATTTTTGGATATAAAAAATTTAGCGGTAGGAGTGAAGGATGACCACACTTGCACAAGATTCGCAACAAAACCGTTTTTACAATTACGCACTATGGCTTGCGATATTCACCATAGTCTACAACCTGCTGGAAGGATTGGTTTCGGTCTATTTCGGCGCGCACGATGAAGCGCTGACCCTCTTCGGTTTTGGCGTGGACAGTTTCATCGAGGTCGCGTCGGGCATCGGCATTCTGGCGATGGTGATTCGAATCCGCCAGCACCCCGATACGCCGCGCGGAGGATTTGAGCGAACCGCCCTGCGTATCACGGGCTGGGGATTTTATCTGCTGGCAGTCGGATTGTTCATCACTGCCATCTACAATTTATTCACCGGCCACAAACCGACCACGACTTTGAGCGGCACGATCATTTCACTGATCTCCATCGCTGTCATGTGGGCACTGGTGATGGGCAAACGCAAGGTCGGACGAACTCTCAACTCCGTACCAATCCTAGCCGATGCAAATTGCACGATGGTCTGCATTTACATGTCGATGGTTTTGCTTGTTGCCAGTTCGATCTATCAATTTACAGGCTTTGGTTTCACCGACAGTCTCGGCGTTATTGGGTTGATCTATTTTTCGATCAACGAAGGCAAAGAGTCCCTGGAAAGGGCTGTGGGCGCGAAGAATGGTGGCGCTGATGATGACCGCAAAGGGTAATCCCTTGCTCCCCATGATTACCACTATCTGCGCCTGCAAACCAAGCGGAAGATCTTCTCGCCACAAGCGGCGGGGTATTCGACCCGCTAAGGAATAAATGCAATAGGCACAGTATGTTCGCCGCTCATCCCGATGTCCTCTGCAAAGAAGCAACAAGAAACTTGGCGTCTCTGCGGCTTTACATTGAAAGTTTTCGAGAAATTTGCATCCGGAATTTGAAGGTAGTAGTTGGGATTAATGGCCGAAAGTTCTACATCTAAATAAGTTATAATTGCGTTCGCATGAAATTCCATTTAGGAGGTGGTACGAAAAATCTATCGGGAAAGACAGCGCACGGCCCTTCAAGTTTTGAAGGGTGACGAGGATGAGGGTTCTCCATCGCGGGATGGAGCCAATCGACCACTACGGTTGAAAAAATCGACAGATCAGCGGAAGCCCTCCGGGTGAACCATCACCCGATCTACCTTTCCCTCCAGGATATAAACTCCATAACAATATTTTCCGGTAACGGAAAACATAAAACCGTGGAGAATGGCGAATTTGAAGTGCCAATATTTCGGTATCAGGTATCAAGTGCCTGGCACATGGCACATGACACCTGTAAAACTGGAGGATCCCCCATGTGTGGAATCGTCGGATATATCGGGCCGCGTGATGCGACGCCGATCATCCTCAATGGCCTGAAAAGGCTGGAATATCGCGGCTACGACTCGGCTGGGCTGGCTATCGTTAGCGGCGGCCGGCTCGAAGTCCGGAAAGATGCGGGCAAGTTGTCCCAATTGATTGATCTCGTTGGAAAGTCGCCGATCAACGGCGCGCCCGGGATTGGTCACACACGCTGGGCCACGCACGGCGCTCCGTCAGCCCGCAACGCACACCCGCACGTCGGGAAGAGCGGACGCGTGGTAGTCGTGCAGAATGGCATCGTTGAGAATTTCCTTGAACTCAAGGATGAGTTGATGGCCGAGGGCGTCGAATTCCAATCGGACACCGACACGGAAACCATCGTGCATCTCGTTGAGCATTATTTGGCGGCGGGCATGGGACTGGTGGAAGCTGCGCGCCAAACGTTCAAGCAAATTCAAGGCGCGAACGTGGTAGTGCTGTTGTCGGCTGATGAGCCGGACAAAATTGTTACAGCGCGCATCGGCAATGCGGGCGGCGTGGTGATCGGCCTGGGTGAAGGTGAAAATTATTTAGCCAGCGACACGCCCGCCATCATGGAACACACGCGCAGAGTGATCTTTTTGGAATCGCGGCAGATGGCAGTCATTACGCGCGAAAACATTAAACTGGAAACGATCGAGGGCGCGGCGGTCAAACCGCAGGTGCAAATCATTTCGTGGGATCCGGTGGCGGCTGAAAAAGGCGAGTACCGCCATTTCATGCAAAAGGAAATCCACGAGCAGGTGCGCGCCCTGACCGACACGCTGGCCGGCCGCGTTGATTTTGTCAAAGGCGAAATCCGCCTGCCCGACCTAAAGCTCACCAAAGAGTTTGCAAACAAAATCGAGAAAATTTATATCACCGCCTGTGGAACTGCTGCCTACGCAGGCATGGTCGGAAAATATTTGATCGAGAAAATTGCACGCGTACCGGTTGAGGTCGTGATCGCGTCCGAGTTCCGTTACAGCGAGCCGATCTTGAACGACAAAACCGTCGTGCTGGCGATCAGTCAAAGCGGCGAGACAGCCGACACGCTGGCCGCCATGGAAGAAGGACGGCGAAAAGGCGCAGTGGTATGGAGCATCGTCAACGCGATCGGATCGCAGGCCATGCGCGTCGCGGACGGATTCATCTCGATGCAAACCGGACCCGAAATCGGCGTGGCTTCGACGAAGGCTTTTACCGCACCTCTGGTTGACCAGTACATGCTCGCAATTCTGCTGGCAGACTTGCGCGGCGTCATTGACGAAAAGACTCGCAAGTCATTGGTCTCCGACCTGCGACTCGTGCCCGATCTGGTCAGCCGTACATTGGAGCGTGAAGCCGAAGCGGAAAAGGTCGCGTATGTACTGAAAGACATTCGCGATTGTTTGTATCTCGGACGCGGCATCAACATGCCCATCGCCTACGAAGGCGCTTTGAAGCTAAAGGAAATTTCCTACATCCACGCCGAAGGCTATCCAGCAGGTGAAATGAAGCACGGCCCGATTGCATTGATTGACCGGACCATGCCGGTTTTGTGTCTCGCGCCCAAAGATCCGTGGCACGAGAAAATGATCAGCCAGATCCAACAGGCCAAGGCGCGCGGCGGCATGGTTATCGCAATAGCCACCGATGGCGACGAGCTTGTCAAAGGAATGGCAGATCATGTTCTTTGGGTCCCTGAAACGCCATGGATGCTGTCCCCCATTGTGACGGTTCTGCCGCTGCAATTGCTGGCCTATCACATCGCCGCCATCCGCGGCCTGGATGTTGACCAGCCGAGGAATTTAGCAAAAAGTGTAACTGTGGAATAAAAGGCTGGCCCAAAATGGCCTTCTGTTGGAGAATGCGTTTTCCCTTAACTCGTCTCCTCCATGGACGTTTCCATCCAACTCAATGACCAGCCTTACCTTATGACAGTAATTTTTGTCCCTGGGTTGCAAAGTCCATTAACCAAATTTCCAAGGCCATTGACCATCCTTTCCTGCGTGGATTCCCGTACAACCAAACGACATCTGTTCCCGTCGGCGAATTTGCGACAAAATGCTACTTCAACAGGGGTTTAACTACATTCCAAAGGTCAGGAGTTTCCAATGCTTCCCCAAATGCTTTGACCCACTTTTTGATCCGCCTCACGTCCAGGTTTGGATATTTTTCTGCGATGGTTCGAATATCCTCCAAATCCTTGGGACGGTGCGCGATGGCCTTCATGATAATCAAGTCTTCGGGAGTTGGCAGGCGTAACTGTAAAGTCTCATCCACCTCATGCAGTACACTGCGTTCGACCATTTCCTCTTCAAACGGCAACGCCCCAAGTGATATGTCTATGCCTGTGTCTGTCAAAGTATGTCTCAAAAGCAAAACGCGGCTTTTTCGCGCAAAATCAACCGCATTTTCAATTCGTGGCTCGATTCCTTCTTCTTTTGCCATTTCCAAAAGACGGGGCAGGTCTTCGCTGGAAAGCAGGAACATTGCATCGACATCTTCGGTGTAGCGTGCCCTACCCAAGATACCAACTGCCGCTCCGCCGATAATCACGCCTCGATTACCAAAGCGCGATAACAGTCTTTGCAAAGCATCCAACGCATCAAGGAGCGGTTCAAGATGGTCAGATTGATTCATATCCATAATACCTTCGGATTTTTGCCCACCGGTTAAAAACCTCCATTTCCCCATCGTCATCGCCTCGCCGAATTCCAAGACGTTTCGCCCGCCGCAAGATGGAATTTAGATGCTTCCAATTCTGTTTTGGCGTCAGGGCACGCAACTCCTGCCGTTCGATTTCCTCGACGGCTTTCCAGCGTTCCTGGTAAAAACGGATGTCGCCGACGTCCATGTTGTTGATTATAGCATGTTGAGACTTCAATTAAATTTTCCTCCCGCGTGGACTCTCACCTAACCAAACGGCATTCACAAATTCAAGTTCTTCAACCGCGAAGGACGCCAAGAAG
>JAJYOH010000164.1 GCA_021796315.1 Chloroflexota bacterium | reverse complement strand
ATGTACCATTGGGCGTTTTTGTTCTGATGACCATTGTGATGGCGATTGGACTTTTCCTTGCCAAAGCGCGCGGCGTAGCACCTGTTGTATATGCCGAACAATATCAATCAGCGAGTTTGTGGCAGGCGGCATATCACATGTTGACCGCATCCATGAAAGGACTTGTAGCTCTCTCTGGTTTGGAAGCCATGTCCAATGGCATTCAATTCTTGAAGAACGAGGATTTTGCCCTAGTGAAATGGGGCAAAAAACAAATGCCGAAACTGAAGGGATTATGGGAATATTACAGCGGCAAAGCAGGGATTGGCCGCATGGTACAAACCTCCTTCCTGTTCTATGGCGGAATAACCACGACATTCCTTGCTTATTTCTCTTATCACTTCAATGTGTTTGATGGAACATTGGGACGTTCGCTTGTGGGCAATCTGGCTTCCATTGGCTTTGACCAGATTCCTGGAGGATTCATTCTTTATTGGGCTTATCAAATCCTGGCGGTCGGTTTGTTGACCGCCGCATCAATGACTGCCTTTCAAGACTTGCAAGCCACTGAATGGCGCGATGTGGCCATGGGTGAGATTCCAGAGCTCATTGTCTATCGCGACAAACGCGGCACATTCACCCGTTCGGTGACAATTGCTTTCGTGGTGGTCATCATCATCACATTCCTCATTCGCGGAAATACATCGGCGGGTGTGCCTTATTACGGCATTGGCGTCTTTATGCCGATCATGATGATGGGCTTCGCAGTCCGCAAACATATCCTCCAGAATTTCACCGGTAGGAAGCGCACTTGGGGAGCCTTTGCCGCCGGGGCTGCTGGCGTATTATCGGGCTTCGTCTTTGTCGGACAGATCGTGGGCAAATGGCAGGAAGGCGGTTGGGTCGTCTTGATCTCATTCAGTATCCTGGTATTGGTTGCCAATGCGGTTCTGATTTCCCCGGCTGGTTTCCGTGAACCGGTACAGATCCATCGCATCGTGCGCGAAAAGGCGCGCGTTCAAGGTGCGATGGCTTCTATCGTCGAGTGGCAATCCCTCAAAATGCAGGAATATCGTTATTCGGTATTGAGTAGTTTCGCCCGTTTCTTTGACATGTTTGGCATTCGTCATCCCATCCGAGAAAAACCTGCCTTCGCAGGCGACTATAACCATGCTTTGCATGTGGATCACCCCGAAGCGCCCTCGCTGCTCGAACAATACCTCGATCATCCTGCGCCGAAAGCTGGCGGCGCGCCAAAAGAAACCGCCCCGGGTGAAAAAGAAGAATAGCGAACTCTTGGTGACAGTCATTTCGCAAAGCGACTGTCACCTATTATCTTGACAATGACAACCACTCCGATCTACAGCCTGCGCGTACCAAAAGTATATGAGGCGCTCGAGACATCCCCCGCTGGCCTCTCGAACGCGGAGGCTGAAGCGCGTCTGTCGCTTTACGGTCACAATATTCTGTCGAAGCAAAAGAAGGAACCTGTCTGGGAAAAATTGCTTCAGGAGCTTGCGCATCCGCCTGCGCTGGTTTTGCTCATCGTTGGTCTGGCCGCGTTATTTCAGCGCGACGTAGTGCTCGCGTTGATCATCTGGATCATCATCGTTGTAAACACGGGCTTTTCCTTCTGGCGCGAGTATCGCGCCGAGCAGGCCATCGAAAAGTTGAGCGAGATTCTGCCATCCTTCGCCCATGTTATTCGCGCGAACATCGAAAGTAACATTCCATCCAGTGGCGTTGTTCCAGGCGATATTTTGATTCTTGCAGAGGGAGATAACATTTCGGCCGATGCGCGTGTCATCGAAGAATATGGATTGCGGGCGAACAACTCGACCTTGACGGGCGAAGCAATTCCCGCGCGCAAAACAGCTGACCCTTCATCTCAGACCGGGATCAGCGAACTGGATCAGCCCAATTTGATTTTCGCGGGGACATCCATCGCTTCGGGAACTGGACGGGCGGTTGTTACCGCTACGGGAATGTCCACCCAGTTTGGACGGATTGCCCACCTAACCCAATCCATCACCGAGGAGCCGACTCCGTTTCAGAAGGAACTGAATCGGCTTAGCAAGGTCACCGCCTGGATAGCTTTGGGAATTGGCGCAATTGTCGTCGTGGTTGGATATTTCTCCCTCGGCCTCCCTGTCAAGGAAGTGACTCTACTGGCGCTCGGCATCGTCGTCGCCGTGATACCCGAAGGGCTCATCGCCACGTTAACGCTCTCTTTAGCAGCGGCCGTTCAACGTCTCGCGCAAAGAGGCGTGCTGGCGAAGAAATTGTCAACGGTGGAAAAACTCGGCCAGGTGTCCGTCATCTGCACTGACAAAAGCGGCACGTTGACACAGAATCAAATGACGGTGCGAGACATCTGGGTGGCGCATCGCCGCATCAAAGTGCCGGGCGTCGGGTATGAGCCGCAGGGAAATTTTTTGCCAGATCCGAAAGGACAGACTTGGGAGAAAGATCTGCTGAGCTTGCTGGAGGTGGCTTCAGGCTGCAATAATGCGCGCATCAATCCGCCTTCGATGGAGCATCCGGGCTGGACAAGCCTTGGTGACCAGACCGAGGCCGCGTTGAAAGTCGCGGCGATGAAAGGTGGGATTTTGGAAGAGGCGGTCAATCGCATCCTTCCGCGTGTGCATGAAATTCCTTTTGACGCACGCCGCAAACGAATGACAACGATCCATCGTGAAGTGGATCATGAGATTGCATTTGTCAAAGGTTCGCCGCGCGAGGTGTTACAGCTTTGCACAAAGATATTGGTAAACAACGAGGTCAGACCTCTTACAAATCAACTGCGTACAGAAATCATGGGCATCAACGATGATTACGCGCGCGGCGCATTGCGCGTACTGGCTCTGGCGCGGCGGGACCTGCCTGCGCGCACGGGCGCTTACACTGCCGAAGGCATCGAACAGGATTTGACATTCCTTGGCCTAATGGCCATGATGGACCCGCCGCGTCCACAAGTGGAAAAAGCAGTCCAGACTTGTCGTGAAGCCAATATTCGCATTGTGATGATCACAGGCGATTATGGTCTGACCGCCGAGTCGCTGGCGCGGCGCGTAGGAATGTTGACCACACCAAACTCCATCATATTGACGGGCGCGGAATTGGATGAACTATCGGATGTTGCCTTGCAGGATTTGCTCGACAAGGAAGTGCTCTTTGCCCGCATGGCTCCCGAACATAAAATGAGACTCGTCTCTGCCTTTCAGCAACGCGGTGAAGTTGTGGCAGTTACAGGGGACGGCGTTAATGACGCGCCTGCTCTCCGCAAAGCGGATGTCGGCATTTCGATGGGGATCGTCGGCACGGATGTGGCGAAGGAAGCCGCCGATATTATTTTGACGCAGGATGATTTTGGCGCAATTACCGCCGCGATCGAAGAAGGGCGCGGCGTGTACGACAATATCCGCAAGTTCATCACGTATATTTTTTCGAGCAATATCCCCGAATTAATGCCGTTCATCGTCACAGCAAATTTCCCATTGATGCCGCTGGCCTTGAGTGTGCGCCAAATTTTGGCGATAGACCTCGGCACGGATATGTTCCCCGCACTGGCGCTCGGCATGGAAAAACCTGAGCCAGATGTGATGAAACGTCCGCCGCGCCCGCGCAGCCAGCCATTGCTGGATCGTGGTCTGTTATCGCGTGCATTTTGGCTCGGGGCAATCGAAGCGGCTTTATGTTTCGCTGGCTTTCTAGCCGTGTTTATTATTTCCGGTCATGCCGGAGAAATCGGACTGCCATTTATTTTCCAACTACCGGTGCCTGAGAACTTCAAGTTGTTCCTGCCTTTCAATGAAACGGTCATTTTAGCTGCAACCCTCTATCACGCTGGCGTGGTGACATCGCAAGTTGGGAATGCGTTCGCGTGCCGATCGGATCGCACCCGCAGTTCTTATCTTGGCTGGCTGAGCAACAAATATTTATTAATTGGGATTTTGATCGAGCTATTAGGAATCATCGGTATCATTTACATCCCGTTCCTCGCCAGGATATTCAACCACGCTCCCCTGCCTGCCTGGATGTGGCTCGGGTTGGGATTGAATGCACTTGTGTTATATTCCATCGAGTGGATTCGCAAGGCTATTATGCGCAGCTTTAGGAACATACATAACGGGAAGAATTCCACTTTCTCCCTTCAGGAGGCTAGCCGATGAAAATCATCATTATGGGTTGTGGACGAGTCGGTTCACAGGTGAGCCAGTTGTTGGTCAGCCATGGGCATGAAGTGACCGTCATTGACCACGATGCAAATGCGCTGGCGCGTCTTGGCACGGACTTCAAAGGCAGGGTAGTCCGTGGGCTTGGCTTTGATCGCAACATTCTGCTGGAAGCGGGCATTGAAACTGCCGAAGGATTTATCGCGGCCAGTTCATCGGACAATGCCAATATTGTCGCGGCACGGATCGCACGTAATATTTTCCATGTGCCGAGAGTAGTGGCGCGCCTCTATGATCCGGTGCGCGCGGAAGTCTATCAGCGGCTGGGACTGACGACCATATCGAGCACCGCCTGGGGGGCGGAAAGAATCGTGGAAGTCGTAACGCACTCCGATTTGGATGTGCTCCACATCTTCAGTGACGAAAGCACAATCCTTGTACGAGTCGAGATCCCTGCACGTCTAAATGGTCATCGTGTGACACAGATGAACATTCCAGGCGAAGTTTTAGTCACTGCAATTACCCGTAATGCTCAGACCTTCATTCCCGTCTCTGGCACGGAATTTCAAGAGGGAGATACCATCTTTCTTACAGTGATTCCTTCAGCGATGGATAGGCTGGAAGAATTGCTGGGAATTGAGAGGAGGTAACCATGTTTGTAATCGTTGTTGGCGGCGGAAATACAGGATCACAACTGGCGAAGTTTCTGCTCGATGCAGGACACACCGTGCATGTGGTTGACGAACGTCCAGTTGTGCTTGAAAAACTCTCGATGGAAATTCCGGTAGACGCCATCATTAATGGAGATGGAAGTTCTCCTGCTGTACTTGAAAAAGCTGGCATTCATAAAGCGCAGGTTTTGGCGGCAGTAACCGGTTCGGATGAAACCAACCTCGTCATCACTTCCCTTGGACGTTTTGAATTCAATGTTCCACGCGTCATCGCCAGAATTAATAACTCAAAAAATGCCTGGCTTTTCACACCGGAAATGGGCGTTGATGTTTCACTTAATCAAGCTGAAATTCTTGCGCGATTGAGCGCCGAAGAAATGTCCATTGGAGACATGATGACCATTCTGAAAATCCGCCGCGGTAAATTTTCCATTGTCGAGGAAAAGATTGCTCCAGGTGCACAGGCAATTGGCAAGGCAATCAAAGAACTATCTTTTCCCAATAATTGCGTCATTTCAGGAATCATTCGCCGCGGCGAACTGGTTTTACCAAGAGGCACCACAATTCTCGAAGAAGGTGATGAGATCCTGGCGCTGGTCGATAATGACTCGCGCATGGCTCTCGCTAAATTATTGGGACGACCAAACGATACCTGAGAAATCCAAAAAGCGCTTGAGTATTTTTCAAAAACCAGTTCTTCTGAAAACTTTTAGCCGCTACCATATATTTCTCCATGCGATTATCGTTTTCCAAACCCAATAGTTGAAACAAATCCGAAAGACAAGACTCATGGAATGAAGATGCTTAAACTCCCTCGTACGAGGGAGTTTAAGCTGGGGGCAATGGATTCGAACCACTACTAACTGTTCCAGAGACAGTCGTCCTGCCATTAGACGAGCCCCCACTATTCCAGCGGGCGATATTTTAGCACGCCCTGTTAAATAACGCAAGCGAACTGCTTACACCTTCATTGAATCACTCCTTTTTACGTGACCAAATTATAAAGCAGTTATAATTGGCGCGGCAAATGGATAACTCCGTCCAGCGCGGAAAAGTTCCCGAAGCTGCGGACTTTGCCGGTCTCGAAAAAGAAGCGGTTTTTCGCCCGCAAAGTACAGCGGACTTTCCGCATCACAAAACATAAAGGTGTCTTTATCATGAATCCCGAAGAAAATAGGCCCACTGATTTTATACGCGAGGCTGTCGCGGAAGATTTGAAGAGCGGGCGCTTTAATTATGTCCGCACGCGCCTGCCGCCTGAGCCAAACGGATATTTGCACATCGGCCACGTCAAAGCCTTCATGATCGATTATCTCATCGCCAAGGAAAACGGCGGTGAGCTGATTTTGCGTTTCGACGACACCAATCCGACGAAGGAAGAGACAGAGTACGTGGATGCCATCGAAGACGATGCGCGCTGGCTGGGCATCGAATGGGTGAAGGTCGCCTTCGCATCGGATTATTTTGGTTTGCTTTACGATTGGGCCGTTCAATTGGTCAAAAAAGGGCTGGCATATGTGGATGATCAAAGTCCTGAGGAAGTAAGCGCCAATCGCGGCACACTGACCGAGCCTGGAAAAAACTCCCCGTACCGTGATCGTTCGGTGGAAAAAAATCTCGATCTGCTTGAGCGCATGAAGAACGGTGAATTTCCCGATGGCTCACGGATTTTGCGCGCCAAGATCGACATGGCACATCCAAACATCAACATGCGCGACCCTGCCATGTATCGGATTATTCATGAGCCGCCGCATCATCGCACGGGCAGCAAGTGGAAAATTTATCCCATGTACGATTGGGCGCATGGACAGAATGATTCGATGGAAGGCATCACCCATTCGTTGTGCTCACTCGAATACGAAAACCATCGCCCACTATATGAGTGGTTTCCCGAACAACTCGGTGTATGGAAGCCGCGCCAGATCGAATTCGCGCGTCTCAACATGACCTACACCGTGATGAGCAAACGCAAACTGCGCCGACTTGTTGAAGAAAAACACGTCAGCGGCTGGGATGACCCGCGCATGCCAACTTTGCGAGCCATGCGTCGTCGTGGTTACACGCCAGAGGCCGTGCTCGATTTCATCCACCGCGTGGGCGTGGCGAAAAATTACAGCGTCAGCGATGTATCCCTGCTTGAGTCATGTGTGCGCGAAGACCTCAACAAGCATGCCTTGCGACGCATGGCTGTACTTCACCCGCTTAAGGTTGTGATTGATAATTATCCCGAGGGCCAGACTGAAGAAATGGATGCGGTCAATAATCCTGAAGACCCGAACGCGGGCACGCGCAAAATCCCATTTTCAAAAATTCTCTACATCGAACAAAATGACTTCCGCGAAACGCCGCCGCCGAAATATTATCGTCTTTTCCCCGGCAACGAGGTCCGCTTGCGCTACGCATATTTCATCAAGTGCACGCACGTCGTCAAAGATGCGAACGGCGAAATCGTCGAAGTCCGCGCCACGTATGATCCGGCCACACAAGGCGGCGACGCGCCTGACGGACGCAAGGTCAAATCCACGATCCATTGGGTGTCCGCCATGCACGCCAAGCCAGCTGAGATCCGCATGTATGATCGTTTATTTACAAAAGAAAATCCCGAGGAAGGCGAAGAAGGATTCCTTGGATGTATCAATCCAAAATCTTTGGAAATTCTCAACGGATATGTAGAACCGTCTCTTTCCGCCCCGCAAGCGGGTGACCGTTTCCAATTCGAACGCCAGGGATATTTCTGCGCCGACCCTGACACCGCGTCCGAAAAACCTGTCTTCAATCTGACAGTTGGATTAAGAGATTCGTGGGCCAAGATCGAGAAGACTCAAAAATAATAATTTTTTCAACAGACAAATTTTTATTTCGCAAATTCGTTGATGACACGCGCCATATGGCGCGCGTGTTTCAGATATAAGTCAATTCGAACATTTTCGTTGGGAGCATGAGCGCGAGTCTCAGGATGGCCGATGCCTCCAGTCGCGACGGGCAGTCCTAGGTCATGCACGAACGGATGGCTCGGCCCCGATCCACCGGTCATCGGAACAATTTGCATGGGCATCTCATAAACTTCTTCGGCAGTCTTGGCAACCAATTGAATAAATGGATCATCAGGATCGGTGCGAGCGGCTGCATCGCCGCCAAGGTCCGTGATCTGCACATCGCTGAAGCCCTGCGCATCCAGATGAGCACGTAATTTTTTTCGAATATCAGCGGGGTCTTGTCCAATGACGAGGCGGAAGTCAACTTTAGCAGATGCGCGCGCAGGCAGAACCGTCTTTGAACCGGGGCCTTGATAACCGGAAGTCAATCCACAAATTGTGCAGGTGGGAGTGAAGACTTCTTCAACTCGTAAATCCACTCCACCAGTCAGGCCCTTGATGAACTTCTTGACACCGTACATGGATTTGTATTCATCCGCCACTTCAGGCAATGCGGATATGAGTTCCCGATCACGCACCGACGGCGGCTGGATTCCATCATAAAAGCCGGGGATCAAGATTCGCTCGTCTTCCGTTTTAAGCGTGCTCAAAGCCCAGACCAATCTCCAGGCCGCGTTCGGGAAGATCGAACCGCCCAACCCAGAATGGACATCGATACTGGCTGTCTCAACACTCAACTCAACATAACAGATACCGCGCAGTCCCAGATACTGCATTGGAGTCTCATGAGAGTCCACTCCGCCGAATTCCCAGAAGCAGGCGTCCGCTTTTAGACGATCCTTGTTTTTCAAAATGAAATCATAAAGGTGGACACTGCTGGTCTCTTCCTCGCCCTCGATAATAAATTTGATATTGCACGGAAGCTCGCCTTGCGCGTCAAGCAAAGCATCAATGGCGAAGAGACGCGACGTAATGTGGCCTTTGTCGTCGCTGACGCCGCGGCCATATAGTTTGCCATCGCGCAGACTCGGCTCGAATGGAGGCGTTTCCCATAACTCCAGCGGCTCAGGCGGTTGAACATCGTAATGGTTGTAGATCAACAGAGTCTTGTCTGACTTGCCTTTACGTTCCGCGAAGACGACCGGCGCACCGCCGGTATCCATAACATCGACCCTGAAACCGCGTGCTTTGAGCATCCCGCCGACCAACGCCGCGCATTCCTTCATTCCTAAATTCTGCGCGCCAACGCTCGGTTGGGCAACTAATTTTGATAGCTCGGCAATGCTCTTATCGAGATTCTGTTCAAGGTAAGCATCAATTTTCTTGTAATCGGACATGATATTCTCCTACTTTGCAAATAGGTTTATCAACCAGTTAATTGAATATGCGCCTGCGTATGCAAAAATCCACATCTTGATGATCTTGCCTATTAAACAAACCAGAACAAATTTTCGTATGGGCATTTTGAGCGCGCCGGCAGCCATGCCCGCCAAATCAAAAAACGGATTTGGGATTGCGGCCAGGATCAGAATAGTCCATACACCGTAACGTTGGGTCCAGTCTTTGATGCGGTTGTACAACTTCATGCGCTCAACGACGACCTGGCTGCCAAATCCTGCAATGTAACCAGACATCTCGCCAATAGCCGCGCCCGCACCTGCGACAATTCCAACAATGAACGGATTGAAGACTCCGCCCATGGCAAAAACAATTGCCACACCAGGCGCAGGCAGGAGAACCGTAGCATTGGCCAAGATGGATACAAGAAAGACACCCGGATACCCATAAGCGACAAATTGATCTGCGCGATCACGAATTGAAAAAATGTATACACTGATGGCAACAACAGCCAGCAGGGCCACGACGCGCAGGATGTTAGTCTGCCAGGGCTTCATAGGCAGGTGTCAAGTCTAGGCGCTTTCTTCGATTATGACATGCAACATCTTCACGCCCGGATATTCAGGGCGCATCGGGTCGCGCGGCGGGATGGACATGAGCACATCCATGCCTTCAACAACCTGTCCAAAGATGCTGTGTTTATTGTCAAGCCACGGCGTGGCAACGTGAGTAATGAAAAATTGTGAACCGTTTGTGCCGGGGCCGGCATTTGCCATCGAGAGCATGCCGCCTTTATCGTGTTTCAGACCCGGATGGAATTCATCTCCAAATTTGTAGCCGGGGCCGCCGGAACCTTTTCCGGTTGGGTCGCCGCCCTGCACCATAAAATCCGCGATCACGCGATGAAAGATGATGCCATCATAAAACCCTGCGCGTGAAAGAAAAACAAAGTTGTTCACGGTTTTGGGAGCTTTATCTGCGAAGAGTTCGATGACCATCGTGCCCTTCTCGGTTTCCATGTGAGCCTTGTATTTTTTCTTCTGGTCAATAACCATTGCAGGCGGTGTATTCCATTGTTTTGCCATGTAATCTCCTTTATTTATGTTGAAATTATTTTAACAACGCATCAATACGCGCCACGACCATGTCCAACGCGGCGGCGTTGAAGCCGCCTTCGGGAATAATGATATCGGCGTATCGTTTGGACGGTTCGACAAATTCCAAGTGCATTGGGCGGACAGTGGCTTGATACTGCTTGATGACCGATTCAGTCGTGCGTCCGCGCTCGGCGATGTCGCGTTGTAGACGGCGAATAAAACGCAGGTCTGAATCGGTATCCACGAAAATCTTTACATCAAAAAGTTCGCGTAGGGCAGCCTCCGTAAAGATCAAGATTCCTTCAACCAAAATCACACGATGCGGTAAAACCGTAAAAGTTTTGTTGGTGCGCCGATCAGTTGAAAAATCGTAGATTGGGACCTCAATCGGTTTGCCATCGCGAAGTGAAACGATGTGTTGAATCAGCAGTTCTGTTTCGAGTGAGTTGGGATGGTCGAAATTAACATCGGCGCGTATTGATGCGTTG
>JAJYOH010000163.1 GCA_021796315.1 Chloroflexota bacterium | reverse complement strand
GGCCGCCTTTGTTTTATAGGAAGTATAATCGCCCAAATTCTGAAAGGACATCTTATGCCCGAACAACAGATTTATTTATTGTCGCCGAAGGAACTCAGCCCCGAAACCATCGCGGTGGCTTTTGCAAAAACATCGCGCTCGCCCGAATCGTTCCGCGAGATTGCGGCCGAGTTGAACGATGAAAAGTCCGCCAAGTTTCATGAGAAGTGGGTGGTCGGATACGGCCATGCCTCGGTGGCGGAACATGCCGTGCTTCATATCGCCTTCGAAAATGTTTCGCGCCTCGCCATTGAAAGCATCGAAGGCAACCGGCTGGCCTCATACACTGAAAAATCAACGCGCTATCAAAAGTGGGGCACGGATGATTTTTTCATCCCGGCTGAATTGGATGGGCATCCATTGCGCGACGAATACATCGCAGCCTGCCGCCTCTTATTCTCGACTTATGCCGGGTCGCTCGAACCGGTAAAGAATCTCGTCCTCGGCCATTCTCCGCGCCGCGAAAACGAATCGGATGAAAGCTATGACCGCCGCATCCGCTCGCAGTATGTGGATGTATGCCGCTTTATTTTGCCGGCCGCCTCTTTGGCGAACGTCGGCATGACGGCCAACGCGCGCGTGCTCGAAAGTTTGATTCGCAAAATGTTATCTTCGTCGTTGATGGAAGTTAAGGAAATTGGCGCAAAAGTCAAAGAAGTTGCCAGGGCCGAAGTCCCGACTTTGGTGAAGTATGCGGATGCCGTTCCGTATTTGATCGAAACCAGCCGGGACATTTCCAAGTTCGTAAAACACGAAGCCCGGATCGAGAATCATCATTCCGATGAATGGTGTCATTTGGTTGATTACGACAAGGATGGCGAGAAAAAGGTTTTGGCGGCGGCCTTATATCGCTTCGGCGAAATGTCTTATGCGGATGCGCTGGCACATGTCAATGCACATAAAAAAGCCGAGCGGACTCAACTGGCGGAATTATTGATGAAGCGATTGGGCCGCTACGATATTCCGTTACGCGAGTTGGAATATTGCACTTACACATTCGATTTTGTCATGGATCAGGGTGCGTATGCCGAATTCAAACGTCACCGCATGATGACTCAGACGCCGCAGATGCTGACGACGCGGCATGGGTACGCGACTCCGCGCTTGATAACGGAAGCCGGTTTCGGGTCCGAGTATGAAGCGGCCATGAATGCTGCCGCGCAAATGTACGAAAAGTTGTACGCCTTCAATCCGCAGGTCGCACAATACATTGTCCCGAATGGATACAAACGCCGCGTGCTGGCGCAGTTCAATTTGCGTGAGGCTTATGCTTTCTGCCAGTTGCGTTCTGCGCCCAACGCCCACTTTTCGATCCGGCGCATCGCTGAACGGGTGCATGAAGAGATTACACGCGTTCACCCGATCTTAACGAGTTTTATGCAGATGTCGGAAGAGACCTGGCAGGGCGTGGAGAAAAAATATTTTTCGGGTTTGTAAATTTTTTGGCGTCATTGCGAGGAGCGTCCTTCTCCGAACAATCTCATGTTATGTGCGATTGCTTACTCTGCGAGTACGATGTCGCCGCCTGGTTTCGACCCCCGCACTTGTTCGCTACTCAACCAGCGCGGCTTGCAATGACATGATGAGACTTTAATGCGTCAGCGTGAGATTGCCCGCGCCGATCTTGATGATGAAAGTCAAAGTAGGGCCGGAGCCGGCTTGAGAATATAGACCTCCGCTCTGGCTCCAGTTGGATCCGGCGTTCACGTTGGATACTCCGCTTTCCACCGTCACGTTGGCCTTTACGCCATCGGGGATGACCAAAATAACATTTGCCAACCCGCTATCGACGGTGATGGTCGCATCTCGCTTTAGCGTGCCGGAAAAATCCAGGGTGTAATCTCCCGCACCGCCTTTGAAGATCAAAGTATCAAAATTCGCATTTGCCAGTTCATACATCTTAACTGTCGATGCACCGGTTTCGTAACGGAAGATCGCCATACTGCCTGGGTTTGGCTGCGAGAACTTCAAGTTTACGTTGGATGCGCCATCCTTGATGGTCAGGCCGGACAGCGGCACCCCGCCGAATTCATACTTGCCAGTGTAGGCCCCGGCGTTGATCGCCAAATCCATTGGCATGTCTCCAAGTTTTAGATCCCATTTGTTTTTGAGTTGGTCAGGATATAGGATGCTCTTAAGGTTTCCCTGTTTGACCTCGATATCATTTCCGGTTGTGATGACTTCGGGTTTCAAATCGGGAATGTTGTAAGTGGCCGTGCCATCGATAAGATTCCTGGCGCCCGGTGACAGGGTTAATTCGCCTGCGCCGAATGAAAGGGCCAGGCGCGTCTGTCCCGACGTTGGAGCGGCCACCGTTATTTGATCGGTGATATCCGGCCCGGGTGTCGGCGCCTTTGGCAGTGAAAAACTGAAACCGCATGAGATGCTGGCCAATGCGAGTATAAGAATTGCTGGAATAATTTTGCGAGCCATGGGACATTCTCCTTCTGGTGGAATATACGGCATGGTTCTGGTTTGGTTGTAAATTGGCTGCGATCCGGTTTGTATATGTCCTGCCTTTAACAACTCATTAACATCGCCAATATTTCTTTATGGTATATTCTTCGCAAATGCCTGAAACAATCCTCGTCGTTGAAGACGAACCTTCCCTGCAGGAAACCCTTGTATATAATTTAAAGAAAGATGGATATGCTGTCGAAGCCGTCGGTGACGGTCGTTCCGCGCTCGAAGCCGCCCGTCGTTTAAGGCCGGACCTTATCGTCCTTGATCTGATGCTGCCCGAAATAGACGGTTTTGAAGTGGCCCGGGTTTTGCGCCGCGAAATGACAACTGCCATCATCATGCTCACGGCCCGCGACGATGAGATCGACCGCGTGGTCGGCCTCGAGGTCGGCGCGGACGATTATCTGACCAAGCCGTTTTCCATGCGCGAATTGCTGGCGCGCGTCAAAGCTCAATTGCGCCGCGAACGCCTGATCCGCGAAGACATGGGCAGGACGGTTGCATCCCAGCCTGCTCATGAAACTTTGACCTTCGGCAATCTTGTTGTCAACCTGACCCGCCGCGAAGTGACTCTGGACGGTCAGCCGATACAACTCAAGCCAAAAGAATACGAACTGTTGCTTTTTCTTGCCGAGCATCGCGGACAAATGCTCTCGCGCGAATTTATTTTGGAACGTGTTTGGGGTTGGGATTACATCGGCGATAGCCGCACAGTGGATGTGCACGTGCGCTGGCTGCGTCAAAAGGTCGAAGCCGATTCCGCCAACCCGGTACGCATTGTTACCGTGCGTGGCGGCGGATACAGGTTCGAGGGGTAGGGTCATTACATAATTACAAAGTCATGTTTCTCTATTTTCTTTTTGGTCTTGCTCTAATTGCCCTCGCCTGGTTTGCCTGGCGATATATGCTTTTGCGTCACCGCCTCGATGAATATATAAAACTTATTCGGACCCAGACCAATCTTCCCTCCGATTTTGCCGATCTTGAAAATCTATCCAGCGCTGTTAATTCCCTTGCCCAAACCTTCAATCTTCAACTTTCAACTTTGACCGCAGAGCATAAACGCCTGGCGGCTGTGCTTGAGCAGATGACGGATGGCGTTCTCATCGCCGACGCAAATGGGCAAATCCAGTTTGCCAACCCGGCCGCAGAAAAACTATTTGAAAGCCCCAATGCGGTTGGCCGCACGATTGTTGAAGTCATTCGCCATCACCAACTTGTCGCGGCCTGGCGGCATTGCCGGCAGACAAGCGCAATTCAAAGCGAGTCTGTGGAGTTGCCTGCACGCCGTCAATTTCTGCAGCTCATCGTCATTCCCGATCATCACGCGGGCGGAAGTTTATTGTTGGTTCAGGATTTGACGCGCGTCCGCCGGCTCGAAACTGTGCGGCGCGATTTCATCTCGAATATTTCACACGAACTGCGGACGCCGCTGGCTTCTCTCAAAGCGCTGACTGAGACTTTGCAAGACGGCGCTCTCTCGGACCCGGAAGCGGGGCCGCGTTTCCTGGGCCGCATCGTTACCGAGGTCGACGCGCTGACGCAGATGGCCCAGGAATTGTTGGATCTGTCGAAAATAGAATCAGGGCAGGTGGCATTAAATCTTGCGCCGGTCTCGCCGAAAAAAATATTAATGTCTGCTGCCGACCGGATGAAGATGCAGGCCGAGCGCGCTGGATTAAGTTTACAAATGGTGTGTGATGACGATCTGCCAGATGTCCGCGCCGATCAAGTGCGGCTGGAACAGGTGCTGGTCAATCTGATTCATAACGCGGTCAAGTTCACGCGGTCAGGCGGGGAGGTGTCCCTTTTAGCGGAGTCCGTTACAGGTGCGGCGCGATTCGCAGTCAAAGATTCCGGGATTGGCATTCCTTTGGATGATGTCCCACGCGTGTTCGAGCGTTTCTATCGAGTTGACAAGTCTCGCACTGGAAGCGGCACAGGCCTGGGCTTGTCCATTGCGCGCCACATTGTTGAGGCTCACAACGGAAAGATTTGGGTGGAGAGTGAAGAGGGCAGGGGCAGCACGTTCTATTTTTCCATTCCCCTCGCTTAACAAAACTGTTTACCAGATGTTAACCAGCTCTTAGGCCGTTTTTAAAAGGCTGGGTTTAAGATGGGGAGGAAGAGAAAGGAGATATTCATGAATTCAGACATCATTATTATCGCTTTGACCTCTATCGCAATGCTGGTTGTATGCGGCGTGGACGCTTCGCGCAAACGACGCGATTATTTAAATCACGAATATACAGAACACAAGGAAGTGAATGGATAAACATATTCTCGTTACCAACGATGATGGCGTGCTTGCGGCGGGTCTGTTGGCCCTGGCGCAGGAGATGCGCAAACTGGGGCGGGTTAGTATTTTGGCTCCCGACCGCAACTGGTCGGGCGGCGGACATGTGAAGACTCTCGACCGCGCTTTGCGCGTGCGTGAGTATCGCCTCGCGGATGGTTCAACGGCTTTTGCCAGCGATGGCGCGCCTTCAGATTGTGTGGCCCTTGCCGCACTTGGATATTTCAAAGAGAAGATCGACCTGGTGGTTTCGGGCATTAACGTCGGCGCAAATCTTGGACACGATGTTACCTACTCAGGCACGGTGACCGCCGCCATGGAAGCGGTCATTGCAGGTGTGCCCGGTGTGGCGGTCTCGCTCGAAGTACCGGATGGACATATCGGCGAAATTGATTTCAGCCTGGCGGCTCATGCCGCGGGCCGCGTGGTCCAGCGCGTGATCGAAAACAGCCTGCCGCCTGAAATACTTTTGAATGTCAATGTGCCGTATCTTGTTGCACGCGATTTGTTGCGTGGCTTTCGCGTGACACGTCAGGGACTGCGCGTGTATCACAGCCGCCTCGATGAAGGCGTGGACCCGCGCGGCAAACCCTATTATTGGATCGCCGGCGATGCGCCGACGGGTGTTTCTGAGCGCGGCTCCGACATCGGCGCGCTGGCGGACGGCTATGTCTCCATCACGCCTCTTCACCTGGACCTGACTTCCTATCACGCCCTGACAGACCTCAACGCCTGGAACTGGGACGATGATACGCCCATCCCTTTTGAATTACCGGTGCAGGATAAAAAACAAAAACCCTAGGTGTGGGTTCTCCTCCTTCTTTGTCTCTCCGGAGACGCTGTCCGTCAGAAATGGCGGACAGTTTATTTAACAAGATGTTAACCCGTTCTTCCATTGCTCTTAAAAGCCGCCTGATAAGATCGCAGAGTATATAAAATCAAAAGGAGAAGAAAGAAATGTCCAAATTTGTTCGTTCATTTTTGTTCGCCGGGCTCGCGATGAGCCTTTTACTTGCAGCCTGCGGCACGCCTGCCACACCTGTTGCTACCCAGTCGCCAGCGATGACGCAGGCTCCTGTGGATAACGCCACGCAGGCCCCGGCGCAGCCGACCGCGCTGCCTGCCGGTTCCGTTCAGATCAATGGCGCAGGCAGCACCTTCCAGCAACCGGCCATGTCCGACTGGGCGTATGCCTATCCATTGGTTGACCAATCCGTTGCGATCAACTACCAAGGCGTTGGTTCCGGCGCTGGCAAGAAAGCCATTATTGGTAACACGGTCGATTTCGCCGGCTCCGACTCTGTCCTCACTGACCAGGAGACAACCGATGGCAAGGATCTGCAAATCTTCCCGATCCTGGCCGGTGCAGTTGTGATGACCTACAACATACCTGACTTGGATCCCAAGGGTCCCGTCATCATTTTGGATGGCAAGACTTTGGCCGGCATCTATAACGCCACCATTACCAAGTGGAACGATCCCGCCATTGTTGCCCTCAATCCGCAGCTTGCTGCAAAGCTGCCTGCCAAGCAAATCACGGTTGTTCATCGCTCGGATGGTTCTGGAACAACTGAAATCTTTACCAATGCGTTGACTGCTTTCAGCGCCGATTGGACTGCCGGTCACGGCGCAACCGTTGAATGGCCCGCCGACAAAGCCGGAAGCGGCATCGGCGGTAAGGGCAGCCAGGGCGTCACTGCTGCGGTACAGAACACCCCGTATGCCATCGGCTACGTTGAATACAGCTTTGCCACAGCCAATGGTCTCTCGTTTGCCCAGATGGTGAACAAAGCTGGCAAGACGGTTACCGCAAACCCTGATAGCGTCAAATCTGCCATGAATGATTTTGCCACTGCTTTTACTCCCGCTTTGACCGCGGTCATCGTGAACGGCGGCGGCGATGGTACCTGGCCGATTGCCGGTTACACCTACGATATCATCCACACTTCCAGCATGACCGATTGCGTCAAGGCTCAGAAGATGTTGGAATTCTTCCACTGGTTCCTGACCGATCCTTCTGCCACCAAGCGCGCCACCGACCTCGGCTTCGTACCGCTTCCTGACGCAGTTCTGCAACAGGTGAATACCGCTCTCGGTAAAGTCACTTGCAACGGTCAGCCAGTGACGATCATGACCAAATAACTTATCAATCCTCCCTAGTCCCCGGAGGGTCTCTCGCATACAACACAGAGAGACCCTCCATTTCGGTTTTATAATCGCAGCAAGCCAAGGAATTTTTCTCATAGTGTCGGGACTACACGGTGAGCGAAATTGCTTGCACTTGTTGGAGATTCAAGGGAACGTGAAATGAAAACAGTTACATCTTCGCAAAAGGAAAATTGGATTACCCGCCTTGGCCGCGCCACGCGTCACGGAGATATTTTGTGGTCGGCATCGGTGATCCTGATGTCTCTACTCGTGCTGGCGGTGGTGGTGGACATAGGTTGGATGCTCTGGCAGCAATCTGCCGAGGCGCGCAGCACGTTGGGCTGGGGCTTCATCCTGCCGAGAAGCGATTCCTCCTGGGACCCGGCAACGGGTGTCTTTCAAGCCTGGGCTTTTATCTACGGGACATTGATCACCTCGATCTTTGCCATCATTCTGGCGGTGCCCATCAGTTTTGGAATCTCCATTTTTCTGGCTGAGTTATGCCCGCAGCAATTACGTATGCCGCTTAATTGGATGATCGAATTGCTGGCGGCTATTCCAAGTGTGGTCTATGGTTTATGGGGCATCTTTGTCTTTCTCCCACAGGTGGTTGTTCCGGTTGGCGATGCCCTCTTCGCCGCTTTCGGTAACATCCCCGTGCTCCAACTGGTTTTCACAGGCTCCATCCCTCAAAGCGGATCCTCTCGTTTGGCGGCAGCCATGATATTGACCATCATGATCATCCCGACCATCACAGCGATCACGCGGGATGTCCTGCTGGCCATCCCAAATAGTCAACGTGAGGCTGCCATGGGTCTGGGCGCGACGCGCTGGGAGACGATCTGGCAAGTCCTGCTTCCTTATGGATTATCCGGCATCCTTGGCGCGATCATTCTTGGGTTGGGACGTGCGCTCGGCGAGACCATGGCGGTCACGATGGTGATCGGTAATTCATTGGAAAGCTCTGGCTCGTTGCTCAAGCCTGGTTACACCATGGCAAGTCTGCTTGCCAATGAATTCGGCGAATCGGTTTCAAGCTTGCACACCTCGGCCATGGTGGAGATCGGCCTGACGTTGTTTGTCATCACGTTGATCCTGAACATCATTGCGCGCTTTCTCGTCTGGCAGGTGGCGCGGCGCACTCCGCAGGAGGCACGCGCATGACCACTACCCGTTTCCAGGAACTCATCGCTAAGAATCGGGTTGCGCATTCACGCCGCCGCCGCATCATGAACGCGGTAATGTTATCCGTTACCGGTTTGTTGACTCTGTTGGCGCTCATTCCGCTGTTTTGGATCATCGGTTACGTGATCTATCGCGGCGGTCCCACCCTCAACTGGGATTTCTTCACACAGCTCCCGCGCCCTCTGGGTGTCAAAGGCGGCGGCATCCTGCATTCCATCGAAGGGACGGTTATCATTACCTTCCTGGCCTGTCTGTTTGCCATTCCACCGGGCGTGCTGGCTGCTTTTTATGCGGTGCGCAACCCGAATACAACTTTGGGCATTGCCCTGCGTTTCAGCACGGACGTGCTGGCCGGCGTTCCGTCCATCGTGATGGGACTCTTTGTCTACGATCTGATGGTTGTCCCGATGAAGCATTTTTCAGCTCTGGCGGGCGGTGTGGCGTTGGCAATCCTGATGTTGCCGACCATCATCCGTACCACCGAGGAGATGCTCAAGCTCGTGCCGCATCCACTGCGTGAAGGTTCACTGGCGCTGGGTGCGCCGGAATGGAAGACTTCACTCAGTGTGTTGTTCCCAGCCGCGCTCAATGGAATTGTCACCGGTTTTCTGCTGGCGATTGCGCGTGCCGCCGGTGAGACGGCTCCGCTGCTCTTTACGGCTTTGGGCAATGACACTTTCAACGTGGGCCTGATCGTCAAAGGCGGCGTTCAGGCGCATCAAAATATATTTGCCATTCTGGGACGCATCATCAACCAGCCGGTCGATTCGCTGCCGCTCACGCTTTGGAAATATGCGCAGCAACCTTACCCGGAACGCATCAGCCAGTCGTGGGGCGTGGCTTTGATCCTAATGATTTTTGTTTTGCTGACAGAAGTCGTGACCCGTTTGTGGATCGAAAACCGAAAGCGAAGTATGCAGGGATAACATCATGAATAATGAAAAAATGCAAACCAAAAATCTCTCGGTCCATTACGGGAAATTCCGTGCGTTGACCGATATTAACCTTACCGTGCAGACCAATAAGATCACGGCCATCATCGGCCCATCGGGCTGCGGCAAATCGACTCTGCTCCGTTCGTTCAACCGCATGAATGATCTGACACCCTCCGCACGCATGGAGGGTGAAATCCTTTTGGATGGACAGAACATCAATGTGGCCGGTGTGGATGTGGTGGATGTCCGCCGCCGGGTGGGGATGGTCTTTCAGCGCCCCAATCCGTTTCCAAAGAGCATCCATGATAATGTGACCTACGGTCCGCGCCTTTATGGGATTCGCAGAAAGAGCGACCTCGACGAGATCGTTGAGAGGTCGCTCAAGCAGGCCGCGCTGTGGGACGAGGTCAGGGATAAACTTCATCAAAGCGGCCTGTCCCTTTCGGGCGGACAGCAGCAGCGCCTTTGTATAGCACGGGCATTGGCGGTCGAGCCGGAAGTCATCCTGATGGACGAACCCGCCTCGGCCCTCGACCCGATCTCCACTCTCAAGATCGAAGAGTTGATGCACGACATTGTCAAGGATTACACCATCATCATCGTCACGCATAACATGCAGCAGGCGGCGCGCGTCTCTGATTACACTGCCATGATGATGATCGACGAGCATCGTTCAGGACGCATGATCGAATTCAATGAAACGAACGTCATCTTCACCAACCCGAAGGACAAGCGCACGGAAGATTATGTCACCGGCCGGTTCGGGTAATATATAATGAGTGAAATGGTTATGAAACGAGGTTCATATGCTGCGAAAAACCTTTGAAACGGAAATCAAGCAGGTGAAGGACGAAGTGCTTTTGCTTGGTTCGATGGTGGAGCAGGCCATTATCGGCTCGGTGGAATCGTTGAAGAAGCGCGACTTGAAAGCGTCCCGGCAGATATTGGTGAACGACACGGAGATCAACAGGAAGCGCTTTAAGATCGAAAGTCAGTTGATGATCCTGATCGCCACGCAGCAGCCGATGGCGCACGACCTGCGCCTGCTGGCTTCGACCATGGAGATCATTTCCGAGTTGGAGCGCATGGGCGATTACGCCAAGGGCATCGCCAACATCAACCTGCGCATGGGCGACCAGCCTTTGCTCAAGCCGTTGATCGACGTGCCGCGCATGGCGCAGAAGGGCGTGGATATGCTGCACCGGGCGTTGACGGCTTTTGTCAACGAGGATGTGGAAACCGCCCGTGCGCTTCCGCGCGAGGACGATGAAGTGGATGCGCTTTACAACCAGGTTTATCACGAGCTGATGTTGTTCGTCATTCAGGATCCCAAGAGCATCGAACGTGCCAACTGGTTATTGTGGGTGGCGCACAACCTTGAGCGTGTGGCGGACCGCGTGACCAATATTTGCGAGCGCACGGTTTTTATTGCGACCGGTGAAATGGTCGAGATCCAGAATACGGATGACGAATTCTGGAAACAGCAAAACCAAAAAGATGCGTAAAGTTCTTTTCCTCTGCACCGGTAATTCATGCCGTTCACAGATGGCCGAAGCGATTGTCAATGCCCGCCATCCTGAATGGCGGG
>JAJYOH010000162.1 GCA_021796315.1 Chloroflexota bacterium | reverse complement strand
GCCATGCGGCGGCGCACCGAATTCGAATGCTTCAAGCATATGACCAAACTTCAATTGGATTTCTTCATCTTTCAAACCAAGCAATTGGAATATTCTAAACTGAATATCGCGGCGATGGATGCGGATCGAACCGGATGCCATCTCGTAACCGTTGCAGACCATATCGTACGCGTCCGACTGAATCTCGCCGGGGTTGGTCTCGAACTTTGGCAGGTCTTCCATCTTCGGCATCGTGAACGGATGATGTGCGGCGTCCCATTTCTTTTCTTCCTCGTTCCATTCGAACATCGGAAAGTCCACAACCCACGCGAAGGCCATCACGTCTTTATCGGCTAAGTCAAGTTTATCGCGAAAGACCAACCGCAATCCGCCAAGGACTTTATTGACGACAGCGCGTTGGTCCGCGGCGAACAAAATTAAGTCGCCTTGCTTTGCGCCGACTTTGGATTTGACTGCTTCGATCTCTTCTGGCTTGACAAATTTCGCGGCGGTTCCTTTCGGACCTTCAACGGTCACCGCTAAAGTAGCTAGGCCTTTCGCACCGAATGATTTTGCGATCTCGGTCAACTCGTCCACTTCGCGGCGGGAGTAGTCCGCGCAACCAGGCGCGACGATGCACTTGACCTCGCCACCCGCTTCGAGGGCGGATTGAAAGACGCGGAAGTCGCTCTTCGCGAAAATGTCGCTTACATTGCATAATTCCATTCCGAAGCGTAAGTCGGGCTTATCTGATCCATATTTCTCAATGGCCTCGGTGTATGAAAGTTTCGGCCACGGCGATGAAAGGAGTCGTTTGTGCGGCGTGACCGCGGGAATCATCGCGGTATAAAGTCCTTCGACCATTGCCAGCACATCGTCGCGTTGGACGAATGACATTTCGAGGTCAAGTTGCGTAAACTCAGGCTGACGATCACCGCGTTGATCTTCATCGCGGAAGCAGCGCGCGATTTGGAAATAACGATCCATACCCGCGACCATCAGCAATTGTTTTAATTGCTGAGGCGATTGGGGCAGGGCATAGAACTGACCGGGGTACACGCGCGACGGAACGAGATAGTCGCGTGCTCCTTCAGGTGTGGCTTTGAACAGGATCGGCGTCTCGACTTCGATGAAGTTTTGTTTATCAAGGTAGTCGCGCATGAACTTGATCACGCGGTGGCGCAGGATGATGTTTTCTCTCATCCGTTCGCGGCGCAGATCGAGATAGCGATATTTGAGGCGCATATTTTCATCGGCTTCGTTTGTATCGCCGTTGTTGACCATGAAAGGCAGAGTCTTGGCCGGGTTAAGCACGTTGATCTCACTGGCAATCACTTCGATCTCACCAGTCGGCATGTTTGGATTTTCCATGCCCGCGGGCCGCCTTTGAACGGTGCCAACAATTTGCAAAACCCATTCGAAGCGAACATCGGCAACAATGTTCAACGTCTCTTTGGAAACATCAGGATTGATTGTGATTTGAATAATTCCATAACGGTCACGCAAGTCGAAGAAAACGACTCCGCCGTGATCGCGACGACGATGCACCCAGCCGGCCAACGTCACTTTTTGGCCCGCGTGTGATGCTCGCAGTTCCCCGCAAGTATGAGTTTTGTACATGATGTGCCTCCAAATTCACTATACATCATTGCAAGAGCGAAGCCCGAAGCAATCTCCGGCTCAACTGGATTGCTTCGCTTCCGCTAGTCGCTTGCAATGACATTATGTTGACAAAATAAATCGCCCTTCGCATTTGCGTCGGGCGATTGGTTTGACTTGAGTTATTCATCAATCTGCAAAGCTTCGCCCAACGACACGTGGATTGTCGTCATTGTCGTTGTTATTATTATTGGCGAAGCTGAGTTTGCCGTTCATGGTGGCGGTATTATAGCATAAAGTTTGAATATGGAGCCAAAAAGGTGACTGTTTCAATTTTGGTAAATTGGTTGGAAACCGGCGTGCTTGCTGAACCCCTGCTAGTGGTTTGTTGGCTAAATAATGCACGAAATTCCTTGTTGGGTCTAGCCGCACGTGGTAGGGTTGGTCATCTGCCGAAAATTGGAGATGAACCATGTGTGGTCGAAAGCCGGAGAAATTTCAGTTGAAGCCGGCGGATAAAGCCTACTTACGCAAGCTGCTTCGAGACGGTAAAACACCTTGGCGAATTGCACGCCGAGCTCAGAGCTTGTTACAACGAGCGGAACAGAAGGAGCAGCAGATCGCGCAGTACTCGCAGAGTGAAGCATTGTCAACGCTGCCAGTACCCGCGTCGCAGCCCGCCTCGCAACTCAACGAAATCCTTGAAACAACAACGAACAAACTGTGGTGGGTGCCATCGTTTACAGTAAAAGAAGCCGAATCATTGGTGCGTTCTATTCTATCAACAGAGATCACAGATTCCCCTCCCCAAGAGATTCCCATGCTCAGTTTCCTGTCGCCAAATGGCATGCTCTCTTTCGGTCATGTAACCGCAACATCAGCCGGTTCGAGCGCAAATCCAAACATAGAGATTGGTACGGATGGCGGGAAGGCCGATGTCGGTGAAACCCCGTCGTTCTCGGCTGGAGTGAAGCCGGGCGAACCGGAACTGGATATGAAGATGCGGATTCCCAGTCCGGTAGCTATTGATGAGAATGGTGTGAAAGGCTCTCTGGGTTATTCGGTGAAAGTGGCCGCGAAATGGGAAGGCTGGAACACGACGATCACCGCCGATTTAAATTACGCGGATGTGAATGTCAGTACCGGCGATGTTGGGCTGAAGGGCAATATGACCAGCGGGGTGTATGTAAAATATAAGCCCATCCAGCTTGCGACGGTTACTGTTGGTGCAACATTACTAGTTGGTGCTGTAGTAGCTGCCGTTGTCACATTGGGGCCAGTAATTGGCGGATTTCTCGGTGGTTCGACAGGAGCGTTGACACCGCAGTTTCTGCGTTGATCAAAGAAAATGGAGCAACTCATATGGAAGCGAAAACGAAGCAGGAAATCTATAAAATGATCTTTTACGGTCAAGTGACAGATGCCGAGAAAATACTATTGGAGACCAAGGCGTCACAATGCCTCTTGGCGCTGGCATATACAATCCATAACAAAACCGAGGAAGCGGAAGAGGCATGGGTAACTTGTGATCGAAACAATCAAGATGCGATCGAGCAGCAAGCTTATGAAGAAATGATGATGATTCGTGCTCTCAGGCAGACGGGCCGTGAGAGCGCATTGGAACAAGCTGCAAAGATTGTGGAGACCTTCCCAAATGCATCTGTTGCCAACTACTTCCTGGCTCAAAGTGCGTTAAAGAGGCGAAAATGGGATATAGCGCTTGGACATTATCAAAAGATCATGCAGATATACCCTGACAATGATGGGTTACTGCTCGATGCAGCAAGAGCGTTGTTCTTCCTGAATAAGAATTCGGACGCATTGGAACATGCAAAGCGTGCAAAAGCCTCTTTGAGACAAAGACTCTACATGATGTTGATTCCTTTGGGAAGGCCCGTGACGAGATTAGTAGTCTTATTTGCGGTCTTTTTGTTCTTTGTAATCACCGGATTGAATTTCTACGTGTATATGGCCTTTATGCTCCTGATGACTATTAGCTTTCTGGTCAGCCTCAGAAAGGATACTTTGGTCTCTGCCAATATTTTGTACATGGGCACTTTTAGCACCGCCATCTGGCTCCTTAGTTGGCTGTTTGACCATTGGGTATGGTCATTGATGCAGGGCAGGTAGGTATATGTTTGTAGCCCTCGAAAAACACTGGCACGTTATCTCTGTCTTGCTGTTGCTTATCCTGCTTGCAGGGTTGATCTTCTCTCCTGCGTTAACAGGCATACTGGCGCGTCTCGTACTCGTGCTAGGTCTCGGCATGGCAGTCGCGTTCATCATTCGCGGGCAAGTGCAAGCCTATGGTGAAGGGAAAATTGATCGCGCTATGATGTTTCGCAGCGTCTTCTTTGAAGTGCTGGGGTTGCTCATCACTATTGCGTTGTCTATCTTCCTAGTACAAGTTATCGTGGGAATAGCTAATCCATTAATAGGTGGCGGCTGGTTAGGTATCGGGATCACTATCGCTCTGTCTCTGTTGGTTGGATTGGGTGCGGCATGGCTGGTCAAGGTAACGTGGGGGAGACTGACGAAAGCATAGATTGGATCGATGCTGGAACTATTAATGTCCGCGTTGAGCAGGATCAACACAGTTGCGTCTTTCATGGTTGAGCAGACTGTCATTTGCTGATAGCCGCCCCTATCGGTAGCAAAAATCGGAAGGGCAAAAGACGCGCTCGGCGGGTCCAAATCACTACTTTAACGCTTGTCCAACTTCTCAAATTCCGAGAAACCGCGCCATCCGCAAATAACAAATCGTTGCAACGGTACCGTTGTAGACGTCCAACGGTACCGTTGATGGTGACCATTGAAGCTCGCAGTGGCTCTACAAAGGGGCTGGATTTTTCAAAATGACCAGAACTACGGTTATTTCAAAAATGCACCTATTTGTCATGTAGAAGGCCGCCACTGCAAGCAGACTTTCGTGGTAAAACGGGTGGTAACAAATCTGCCTCATGGGTATGCATCACGGTAACAAATTGCCGATCCCATTTTCTGCTCGAATGAGGAAGCAGGTCTTATAATTGTTGTGTCCAAAGGAGGAGTGATGTCGGCAAAAGCCTTCATGGAAAGCTTGGTCAACCAGGCAGATGTGCTTATGATTGTAGAACGCTGTCGCAAGGGTATGGAAGCAGCACGAGATGTGGGAGACCCACAAGGGGAATTGGAAGCGCTGGATGAAATGAGCATGGCTTATATGGTTTTGGGTGACAGGGCGCAGGCGCTCCATTGCCTCGCGCAGGCACAAGTATTATTCGCAAAAATAGAAACGAGAAAAGCGGATGCGGTTCTGGCAAAGACCCATGCGGCTAATCCGGCACAAAAGGCGACAGATGTGCCAGGGGACAGGCCTTTTCCTAAAACATTGACAAGCAGCTTTCCGCCTGTGGTTGGATTGTTCAATCACGCAATGAGATGAATTTTTACATAGGCGCGGTGTTGCTGCGCGCGAGTTTCCATTGGAGATTGGTGAAGCGGATTGTTTGTTGTTCGTGGGTTGCAAAACCGTGGGGGTCATCGACCGAGTCGCGAAGTATTCGATTGGATTACCAAATAACATTCCGCATCTTGTTTTGCCATTGTCATTTTTGTTGAGGGCATGGGACGCAAAACATATTTCCGAGACGAACGTGATCCAGAGTCGCGATCACAGTGCGTGTTTACTTTTCATTGTCCTAAAACGTTAACAGGATTATTGATTAACGGAGATACATTCACGCAAAGGCGTTAGCCTTGTAAGCCATCGAGCAATTTTTGGTATAGGGATTGTGTAGCGGGTAATGGCTTGAGATCAAGTTCCTTTTCCAATATCTGTTGCATTTCCTGGTATTGCTGGATCAACCCGGCGCGATCGCCCAGCGCAGCATAGACACGCATTGCCTGGCAGTACAGGTCTTCCTGTAGTTTATCCACGCGCAATGCACGGTCAAGGAACTCAAGGGAGCGCGTGAACCGTTCATGAACATAATGAAAATTAGCAAGGGCACGTAGAGCGCTCAAGTAAGCTTGAACCAAACGACGGCGTTCGGGAAAGATCCAATCGTAATACAGGTTTTGCAGGTATTCCCCATGGTACAAATTAATGGCTTCTTGTAGATGTGCGGCTCCTTCTTCGTCCGTGGCAACATGGGCTTTTGCCAATGCTAAGTCGAATTCATCCACATCAATCTTAAAGCGCGCTGCATCCAAACGATATTCGCCCGCCTCCACTAGAATCAAACGCGGTGAGCTATCGCCCGTCCTTAAAGCGTTACGCAGACGCGAAAGCGCCGTATGGAAGGCGGTCAGGCCGCGACCGCCTTTTTCGGACCAGATGGCCTCGAAGGCTCGATCAGCGGGAATGTGCTCACCGCGAAATGTCAGGAAATAGGCAAGCAGGTCGCGCGCCTTGTTTGAGACCCAGTGCTCCTGTGAGATCTCCATCTCGCCTACAAAGACTCGAAAAGAGCCAAAAGACTGGATGGTCACGGCGGATCGGTCAGTGACCAGAATGGTTTGCTTCTTCCTTTTATCGGGCAAGTTTTCCAGCACGCGCTGTACAAATGGGCTTGCATGGCCAGCCTCGATCAGAGCATTGCATACCACACGGGCTCGCTCGCCTTGGTCGATGAAGAGTTGGAATGCTCGCGTAGGTTCGATGAGTTCAAGCGCGGCACAGGCGTGATCCATACCCGTTTCTTTGCGGTCTGTAACAAGATGGATATAGGCCAGTCCAAAATGAACCATGGCAAGCGGGATACGGAACTGGCGTCGCTCGCCTCTTTGAAGTAGCTCGTCAAAAAGTTTTTCGGCACGGGCGAGCTGATTATTTTCCAATGCTACATCGGACAGCACGCTGCGACAAACAAATGCTTCGTATGCATCGGGATTCCCCGTATAGGCCCACAATGCCCCCTCGGCCAACTGCCAGGCTTCATCCACGCGTCCCTGACCGTAAAGATTATAGGCAAGATAACCGGTTGCCATAAGCTGTTCATAAGATGCCATGCCGAGTCGTTGCGCCAATTCAACAGATTGACGTAATGCGTTTTCTGCGCGTGCCATTTCACCGAGGCGCGTCAATACATTTCCCAATGCTGTATAGGCAGCAGGAAGCAATTCGTTGAGATGAAGCGTCTGCGCGATCTCCAGCCCGCGCTCCGCGTAATGCAGAGCCGTTTCAAATTCGCGCCAGTAAAGATAAGGCGTGACCAATAAAATGCAGGCCTGCGCCGCGATTGGCGAAAGCTCATCGGGAACGAGACGCAGCGCCTCCTGGGCGTATTGCGCGGCAGGCTGCGGATCACCGTGCCACCAGCAGATTTGTCCCAGCGATTGAAGAAAACCCGCGCGTGCCAACGCTGAAAGCCCGTCTGCTTGGCGCGACTCCTCCACCGCTTGCTCAGCTAATTCCTGTCCTCGATCCATGCCGCTCAAGAAACCGGTGCTTTTTGCCAGCGCCATCAAAGCCTCGGCCCGCGCGGTATGATCCTCGGCAGGCGATACTTCCAATGCCTGCGCTGCCAATTCCTCGGCTCGGCGATAGTCTCCCTGCACACGATAAACTTCGGCCAAACGGGTTAGTGCGCGGCTCACGCCCGAAGGGTTATTTTGTGCGCTGAAGGCTGTGCGCGCATCCTCGTAAGCTGTAATGGCAAGCCCCGCTTCGCCCAATCTGCGATGCGCGTTGCCATGTTGTAAAAGCAATTGCGGATGAGCGCGCATCGTTTCAGTGGGCAGCATCTTCAGATAAAGATGCAGGACTTCCACGCGTCCGCGCTCGACATAATCCGCCGCAAAAGTGAGTGCAACCCGTGCTGCTGATTCAAAATCACCAGCTGCAACATAATGACTGAAGGCCGCTTCCATCTCGCCTTGTTCTTCATAATATTTTCCGGCGCGTCCCTCCAGGACTGGAAGCGGGTCGCCGTTTTCGCGATGCAATCGGCTCAACAAAAATTCGCGGAATAAGAAATGATAGCGATACCATTTCCGCTCGGCATCGAGACTGGACACAAATAGATTCTGTCTGTCCAAATCCTCCAGCACGGACTGTGCGTTCTTTATCTCTGCAACCACGTTGCAAGAGGCAGCGTCCATTTGCGAAAGGATGGAGGTGCGTAACAAAAAATCCTGCCGTTCTTTCGGCTGGCGTTGGAAGACCTCTTCGATCAGATATTCAAAAATGAAGCGGTTGGAGCCGCTCAGGGAATTGATGATCTCGCGCGCGTACTTCGCATCCTTTCCGGCAAGCGAATTGCGGATGATCTGCAATGCGGCGACCCAGCCCTCGGTCTTTTCACTTAATAGGGTGAGACTATCGGCAGGGATATCGCTAACCTCGCGTTGTAAGAGCGCTGAGATTTCATCATCGCGAAAGCGTAAATCTGCGGAGCGTAGTTCAGCCAGCAAGCCACGCGCTCGCAAACGCGCCAGTGGAAGCGGCGGATCGGTACGCGTCGAGATGATCACGCGGACCGAGGAAGGCGCGTTCTCAAGCAGATAGTCCACAAGTTGATGAACAACCGGACTGGCAACGTAGTGATAATCTTCAAGGACAATCGTGAGCGAATCAGTGATCTGTTCGGTTATTTCATTGATGAGTACCGTCAGGACGCGCTGGGGTTCTATTCCGGGTTCCGCGCTGTCGAGCAGGGACTGGGCATTCTGTCCGATGTGCGCGGTTTTCTTCGAGCTTGATTTTGCGCGGCGAATCGATTCAATGAGGTAGGTGAGGAAAACTGTCGGATCCGAATCCGTTGTTTCGAGCTGGTACCACGCTGTCGGCCGTGAAAGACCGTTGACAAAATCCACGAGAAGGGTCGTCTTGCCATAGCCGGGCGGTGCGGAGATCAGGATGAGTCTGCGTTCGGTTTGGTTGTCCAGCCATTGAATCAAATGCGGACGAGGCAAGTGATTTCCAACGGGTGGCACCATGAATTTTGTGTGGAGCAGAGGCGATGCCTTCATCGCGCGTAATTATATCTGCTAATGTTTTGCAAAGTTTCTGCAAATTCGGCGTGGTAGGATAAGCCGAAACTATCCGCTAAGAGAGGAGAAATCATGAATAAAAAGTTGCTTGTGCTTTCCCTTTTGCTGGTCATTGCAGTGCTGATGACCTCGTGCGGCCCTGTGGCCACGCAGGCACCGGCCGCATCCCAATCGGCTCCTGCTATCGAAGCGCCTACCGCAGTGCCGCCCACTCCCGCACCACTGGTGCTAAAGATCGCAAATACCGCGAACGTTACCACATGGGACCCGGTGCTTTCGTTTTCAACGGAAGCTGCTTACATGGCAAACGTGTATGAGCAGTTGCTACGAATCAATCCGCCGGGTTCCGCAGAAAAGTTTACGCCGCTGCTGGCTCAAAGCTGGGACACCAGCGCGGACGGCATGACCTGGACATTCCATCTCCGGCAGGGAGTGAAATTCCATGATGGCGAAACCATGAATGCCGCGGCCGTTAAGAAGTCCATTGACGCTGAACGCGATCATGCCGGGGCTTCGTTCATCTGGGCGCCTGTGAAAAGCGTGGATGTTGTGGATGATTATACGGTCAAGTTCACTCTGTCTTATGCCGCGCCCTTGGACCTGATCGCCTCGTCTCTGTACGGTGCGTGGATTGTCAGCCCGAAAGCCCTTGATGGAGTTGCTGCGGATCCGAAATATTTCGATAGCGGCGTGGACGGTGGGACGGGGCCGTATACCATTGAATCTTACACGCCCGATCAACAGATCGTCTTTTCACGCTTCAATGACTATTGGGGTGGTTGGAAGCCGGGTCAGTATGACAAAGTGTTGGTTAACATTGTTCCTGAAGCCACCACGCAGGAGCAGATGCTTTCGGGCGGTCAGGTGGATTTAGCTGAGCGCATCCCGCCTCAGGACCTCGGCAATTTCCAAAACAACCCGAACTTCACTGTAGACACTGAGCCGTCATTTTTCAATTATGTCGGCTTTTTCAATACTCTGCATAAACCGCTCGATGATCCGAAAGTGCGCCAGGCATTGTCTTATGCAATCCCTTATGACGATATCATCAAGATCGGCGCACAGGGACTTGGTGCTCAGAGTCGCGGCCCGGTTCCTCAAGGCGTCTTTCCATGGTCGAAGGATGTTAATCAATACACGTATGATCTTGCCAAAGCCAAGCAACTGCTCAGTGATGCAGGCCATCCGGGCGGTGGTTTCAGTATCAATTTGACCTACGCGTCGGAGAATGACAGCGAAGCAGCCTTTGCACCACTCATCAAGGATTCATTCAGCCAGATTGGTGTGGACGTAACCCTGACTCCCATGCCGTTCAATCAACAATGGGAATTAGCCAAAGGCGATATTGCCAAACAACAAGACATGTTCCTACTGTTGTATTGGCCAACCTATTCAGATGCCGGATCTGATAACTTGTGGTCCATGTTCTACGGCACGGGAGACAAACCGCCGTACCTCAATGCCACAAACTTCAATTTGTCCTACTGGAAGAACGATGATTACAATAAGCTGCTGGATACAGCCATCGGTGAGGAAGTGACCAACCCGACCGATTCACAAGCCCAGTTTGTTCAAGCGATGAATCTGCTCGTGGATCAGGCGCCCGGTGTTTTCTTCTACGATACAAAAGCCGCCTTCGTCATCCCCAAATCCATTGCGGGCTTCAAGTACAACCTGAACTACCCATTCGTCTATTACTTCTTCTACGAATTGCATCCGGCTCAGTAATGTAATTACATCAAGAGATTCCCCTTTACAATACGTAGGTCACGTTTTATGAATTCATCGAAGAAAAAACGTGACCTACGTTATCGGGATAAACACAAAGGTTGTTGAGAGACATTTGATTCAATGCGCCAATTTGAATTCATCCTCCGCCGCATCCTGACTTCCCTTTTCGTTCTGGTCGGTGTTTCGATCATGACGTTTTTCATCTCGCGCGTCATCCCGACGAATGCCGCGGCCATGTATATCGGACCGAAAGCGCGTCAGGAGGATATCGACCGCGTCACCAAGCAATTGGGGCTGGATAAACCGCTTCCCGTGCAATATGTGGTCTACATGAACCAACTCCTGCACGGCGATCTCGGCACATCCATCAGCACCAAGCGTCCTGTTCTTCTAGAAATC
>JAJYOH010000161.1 GCA_021796315.1 Chloroflexota bacterium | reverse complement strand
AAAATCCCCTCGATGTATTTGACTCGGGCGTCGGCGGACTTTCCGCCGAAAGTGCGTGCGATATTCTACAATTTTTCCCAGTCTTCGCGTGAGATGCCCGCCTGTTTTAAAATCCTGGAAAGCAAGTCTTTGCCAGTTTCTCCCTGATGCGGGTTTGGCAATGTTAACCGCAAATTCTCCCTCACCATAAATTCATGTTTACCGCCTGCATGAGGCCCGTCAAAGCCAGCTTGTTTCAAGGCGCGTATCAAATCTTTGCGCTTGATTGAACCAAATAGGGGCATTAATGCGCCTCAACGGGCGTAAGGTTAATTCCTGCAACAACGGGCAGTTCGTGTCCCATACGCAGGCCTAGTACAAGCCAGTCTTCCAGTGCGCTCTGCAATTCCTCCCGGCAGGCATCTAGTGAATCCGCATTTGCCCATACTCCCTGAAAGCCGGGGATTTCACCGTAATAGGTGTGATCCTCAAGGATTTCATATTTTGCCAGCAACATCGCGGCATGAATGTATGAAGTTAACATTTTGTTTTCCTTTCACGATTCATAATATATTATACTTTCCCTATGCTATCACATGCAAACTCATCCATCGGTGTATTTGACTCCGGCGTCGGCGGACTTTCCGTACTGCGCGCCATTCGTGAGCTGATGCCCGAAGAGTCGGTCATTTATTTTGGCGATCAAAGGCATGTGCCATACGGGCCGCGTCCGATGAAGCAGATCCAAAACTTCTCGGAGGGGATTGTGAGATTTTTACTTGAGCAAAATGCAAAAATAATTGTCGTGGCTTGTAACACGGCCTCCGCCGCGGCTTTGAAATTTCTGCGCGAAACATTTCCAAATATTTCCTTCGTCGGCATGGAACCGGCCGTTAAGCCTGCCGCCGAGTGGACGGAATCCGGTGTGGTCGGAGTCTTGGCAACACCTGCAACGTTTCAGGGCGCGTTGTACGCGTCGGTGGTGGAAAGATTTGCAACAGGCGTAGAGTTGTTGCAAAGCACGTGTTTGGGATTGGTACAGCAAATCGAGAAGGGCGATCTGGATGGGCCGGAGACGCGTCATATTTTGGAAGATGCGCTTCATCCGATGCTTGCGCAAAATATTGACACAGTGGTTTTGGGCTGTACCCACTATCCGTTTGTGATCCCGCTTATTGAGCGGATCGTGGGGGACAAGGTGCGGGTGATTGACCCGGCTCCCTCGGTGGCGAGGCAGGCCAAACGTCTGCTTGAAGCGGATGGCTTGAAGCTCCCGGCGGGGACGCGTGGAGATGTCCGCTATTTTACGTCTGGCCCGGCGGACGCGATGCAAAGCCTGTTGCTAAAGTTGCTGGGGAAAGGTGGAAATGTTCAATCTGTGACGTGGCTGGATGATCATACGGTTATGTTGTGATGCGGACGCCCATTTGCTCCATGTCTTTGAAAAGACGATCCGGCTCGGCCAGATGTCCCATCATGTGCAGGCCGGGACGCCGAGCCTTATTATATTGCATTATGAACGCGACGACGGGAATCGCGGTGAACTCGTAACCGTCCTCATGTTCGCTTCTCACACGGACCTCGAGCGGGCGTCCGTTTAATTGGCCTTTGGCTTCGACTGCCAGCACCACGCGATAAGGAGGCTTCGGAAGTTTGGTCATGATCCACCACATGAGTTTGCCCATCGGCCTGAGTCCGCGTTTGGGCGCGATCTTCAAGCCGAGCAAAACGATCATGGTCAGTGAATCCGCCAGCCAGCCTCCACCTGCCATGTAGAAGCCGACATTTTTCAAGGATGGATACATTTCCGGCAGGGCGCGCAACTCTTCAAAAAACATGGAATAACAATCGCGTTTGCCGATGCCTTCGCCGAAATCGAATTTGCAAATATCGTAGGAAGTTGATTTTGTCCACGCGCCGTTTTTGTAAACTTGAGTTTGGTAATCAATGAAACTTTCCATTAATTCATCCACGGCATCGGTGTAAGGCATGGATGTGCCGACGTTCAAATAACCGGCAGTCGAGGCGGACTCAATGCTGTCCATTTTGGATGCGGCATAACGGATCAGCGCAGCAGGCAGGCCGGGATGGAATCCTGCTTCGGTGATAAAACATAATTTTTTGTCTTGCATTTCTTTTGCATGAGCATTCAAGATTTTTATTTTCTCGGGCGAGAATTGCACATCGAGATAATCCACGCCTGCGTCGAGTGCGGCGCGGATAACTGTTTCGGTGTGGTGAGTCGTCGGCGCGGCGACCAGCAAAAAGTCCACGCCCTGAAGTGCATTTTTCAGGCTGACAGAATCCGACGCATCCACTTGTCGGGCTGTGGCGCGTGAATCGTGAAGTCCATCCACGAGAGTCTGCGCTTTGTCGAGATGTCGTCCGGCAATGACGATTTGATATTTTGTTTGCGCAAGTAAATGTTTGGCGAGTAATCTGCCAGTGTAGCCATATCCGCCGAGAATCAAGATGTTCACGTTACCCTCCCGCGATCAGGAAACGAAAGAACTTGCCGAGATCTTTTAGCTTCGGGAAAAATGCCGGGACTCGTTTGCGATATTCCTCGTAATTTGGAAAACGTTCGATCAATTCTTTTTCTTCAACGAGACGAATCCAGCCGGTCATGCCGAGCGGCATTAACAGCGCGATGATGAGCGCGTACCAATTGGCGTTGAGCAGACCGAGTCCGATGCCGATGCGAAGCACTCCCGCGTAGGTGGGATGGCGAAGGACGCTGTAAATATTTGAATCTATGAGGCGGCCTTCCTCTGGGAAATAAACATAAAGCAAGGCGAGATTGTCCGCACCGAAGGCGAAGATGGCGCGAAACCAAATCGCCGCGCCAACGATGATGAAAACCCAGCCTGCCCAGATCAGAACCATCTTCCACCAAACCACATCCGGAATTTCCGGGCCGGGCATGTAGCCATTATGAAAAACCGATGCAAGAATTATGCCGAGGCCGGGAATGGCAAAATGTGCGAAGGCATTGCGATAGGCCAGTTCGCCGTATTTTTGCTGGTAGATTTTTTTGCGTGAGAAGAATAGTGAGAGAATGAGAAAGCCGAGCGCCATGACCACGATCTCGCCGTCCGGCATCCATTCGGGGAAACCCCAGTCCACCCAGATGAAGAACAACGTAACCAGCGCGATCATTCCCAGCATTGTCAAACCGACGCGCGCTTCACCGCCCGGCGTCTGCAGATCAGGAACATGCTTGCGAAGTTGATCCATGCCTTTGAATTCCATCGTGCCCTCCAATGATTAGTATATGTCCCCAATGAGGAAAGTCAAGTGAGAAAAGTAATTTGGACCTTAGCGCTGCATCTGGTTGTTTTGAAACTTCTGCTATAGTCGATTTGTTGAATTACTTCTCTTTTTATTATCAATACGCGACCATAAAACAAAAGCGATTACTGTCCAAGCGAGTATACCTATCAAGCCTGATTCAGGTGACCATGCCGGATTTCCGATCCACCAGTCTGGTGCATTGTATTTTGTTATAAAAAACCAGCCAATCAAACTGAAACTTATATTCACGCCAAAATGAATTCCAAAAGGCAACCAAAGCAATTTTTTTGCTTTTAAATAACTAATGCACAGAGCAATGCCCATTATCAGAAAAGTAGTCATACCTATCAGTATTAATATTGGTGACAATTTTTCTTTTATCATTGCTGTGATATGCCCCAATCCCCAGAGCAAAGATGTTAGAAGTGATGTCGGCACAATGCCCGCCTTATGTTCCAGTGCTTGGAAGAAATAACCACGAAATATAAATTCTTCGATTGCCACTGTTAACGTCATTTGAATCAAGATTCGTAATAGGTATATTGGCAGATCGCCAATGGGTTCACCTCTTGGCGACAGAATGGTCCATCCACAAAGAATTTGTGCTACTTGAAGTGATATGGGAATTGCCAAACCAAAAAGCAGACCCCTTATCAGGCCGTTATACCAACCTTGATTGAATCGGAAGCCTAGATCCCGTAGAGAATGTCCATCGCTTTTCCACAACCAGATGGCAACCACAGGAAAAACAAAGAGATACGTGGCGGGAGATATCCACGAGATGGAGGGTAGCCCGATTGCAAGGGATACCGCGAAAAGGCCAAAAACATATAAAACGAAAGCTTTATTCACATCGTTATTTTCTATGACTGAAAAACTTTGTTATTTGTCTGCCGACACAACTTTCAAATCTTTTGCCTCAATCTCTATTCCCTTGAAATTCTCAAAGCTCAAATCACGGAACTCCAACCCTCGCGCCTCGCGGACCTTTTCAAACAAAGCAAAATATCCTGTGGGAATGGCGGCATCCCAATTCAAGCCAAGTTTTTCGGCGATGGGTTTAAGCGAAGCCAATTCGCCTTCGATCTCCACGAAATTTCCGTATGGCATTTCGTCGAGCATGATGTGCACGCCATCGAGTTCATACGTCGAGCGATATTTTTCGTAGATGAAAACCACCTGATAGCCAAGCGCTTCAATAAACTTTCGCGCCGAATCAAAATCGCTCACGGCAAATTCGATTTCGCGCCGGAGAATAACGCCGTCCCTCTTTCTCGATCCATCTTTATAAGTAAGACGGATTGCGTCGTCGCGTCGCAAACGCAGGACGCGTCCCTCGCGTTTGAAATTGCCGTTTGACGTATCGAATCGCAGGTTTGCTTCGTGTGTGCGTTGCTGAATCAAATGCGCCCCCAGATTGCGGAGGCGCTGTTCGATGTCCGCAAGACTGCAGATGTAAAATTTGGCTTCGATTTCCTGATCGTTCAGGTTCATTATTTGATTTACACCACGCTTAGCATGGTCTGCCTGATCTCGACAGATTCTCCAGCCTTGACTTTGATACGTTGGATGGTCCCGGCGCGTGGGGATTTCAGCTCGTTTTGCATCTTCATCGACTCCAGAATTGCCAACACCTGACCCTTTTCGACCTGCTGGCCTTCCTCGACGGTGACCGCCACGACCAATCCGGGCATGGGAGCCTTGAGATGGAATTCGCCTGTCGCTTCGGCTTTGCTCCCAAACGTGGATTTCAACCGGCGCTCGCGCTCATCTTCGACTTTGACCGGGTATTGGCGTCCGCGAAGAAGCACCTGCCAATCCTCTTCGCCCTCGTAAACGTAGGACTCGTAGGATCTTCCATCAATCAGCATGGAGTAAACCGGCTGGCCGCTGACCGATTCAAAATCCACCTGCATGATCTGGCCATTAATGCTAATGTGTTTTTCGTCAATAACTTCAATGGTGTATTCTTTATTGGCAACTGTGGTTACATATTTCATGTGCGACCAGCCTATCTGTGGATTCTTTCCCAGCGACCGACCCATTTCCAGTTGCTGGTGTCACGTTCGTTGCGCATGATGAATTGAGCGGAGCGTTGGGCAGCGTGATGGGCAGCCAATGTGGCAAAGACCGCCGCGATTTCCGGATGGTGCATTTCCTCGTCATGCTCGAGCTCGGGCATTGAAAAACGCTCCTCGACGAAGCGCGTGTCGTATTGTCCGGCCATGAAGCGGTGGCTGTCCATCATGGTTTGGTGGAAGGGGATGTTGGTGTGCACGCCAACGATGCGATATTCTTCGAGCGCGCGGCGCATCCGCAAAATAGCCTGACCGCGCGTCTCGCCCCACACGATCAATTTGGCGATCATCGGGTCGTAGAAGGGTGTAATCTCAAATCCGGGATAAACGCCCGTGTCCACGCGGATACCCGGGCCGGTTGGCAAAAGACTATGGGTGATAATACCGGTCGAAGGCAGGAATCCGTTATACGGGTCTTCAGCGTTGATGCGGCATTCGAGTGCATGTCCGCGCAGTACAACGTCTTCCTGTTTATAACTCAACTGGCGTCCACGCGCGATGCGGATCTGTTCGGCAACGATATCAACGCCTGTGACAAGTTCTGTTACGGGATGTTCCACCTGCAAACGGGTATTCATTTCAAGGAAATAAAAATTGCTGTCTTTATCAACCAAGAATTCGATCGTGCCCGCATTAACGTAATCAACAGATTGCGCTGCTTTGACAGCCACTTCGCCCATCTTGCGGCGAAGTTCTTCGCCTACAAATGGGGAGGGGGACTCCTCGATTAGCTTCTGGTGACGGCGTTGAATGGAACAATCGCGTTCGCCGAGATAGATTACATTCCCGTGCATATCGGCCAGAATCTGGATCTCAATGTGCCGCGCACCTGATACTAGTTTCTCAAGATAAACATTTCCATCGCCGAAAGCCGATTCCGCTTCTCGTCGCGCGGACGTAAGCAAAGCCGGCATTTCTTCGAGCGATGCGACCTCGCGCATACCTTTTCCGCCGCCGCCTGCACTGGCTTTGATCAGCAAAGGAAATCCGATTTTTGGGGCCAGAGCAAGGAGTTCTTCATCGCGCATTGCGCCCTTGCCCTCGGTGCCAGGTACAACTGGTATGCCCGCGGCCGTGACCGTGTCGCGGGCGGTCATCTTATCGCCCATGGCTGCAATGGCTGACGGCTTTGGCCCAATATATGTAATACCTGCATCGGCGCAGGCCGCGGCGAATGCTTCACGCTCTGCCAAAAATCCATAGCCAGGATGGATGGCATCTGCGCCGCACTTGCGGGCGACATCAATGATTTTGTCTGCGCGCAGATAAGATTCACGTGAAGGTGCGGGGCCGAGCAGAAAAGCTTCGTCCGCATAGCGTACATGCAGGGCGCTGCGATCAGCTTCAGAGTAAACAGCAACGGTTTGGATGCCGAGTTCACGGCAGGCGCGCAGGATGCGGACGGCAATCTCTCCGCGATTGGCAACCAGAATTTTTTTGAACATAATACCTCGTGAAAGATGTTTTTGCGAGGAGGGTGTTTTTCCCGACGACATCGTACTCGTAGAGTAAGCCATCTCCTATTTCAAAGCAGGATTGCTTCGGCCTTCGGCCTCGCAATGACATCCTTATAACGGAATATTTCCGTGTTTCTTGGCGGGATTTGCGTCGCGCTTATTTTGTAACATCTCAAGCGCATTGATCAGGCGCGGACGCGTCTCTTTCGGTTCGATCACATCGTCGACATATCCGCGTTCTGCGGCTATATAAGGGTTGGCAAACTTCTCACGATACTCGGCCACCAATTCTGCCTTGCGCTTGACAGGGTCTTTTGCCTTCTCCAGTTCTTTGCGGAAAATGATGCTGACCGCGCCGTCTGGTCCCATCACTGCGATCTCAGCGGTGGGCCAGGCTAAATTTAAATCACCGCGAATATGTTTGGACGACATCACGCAATAAGCGCCGCCGTAAGCCTTGCGTGTAATCACTGTCAACTTGGGCACGGTCGCTTCACAGTAGGCATAAAGTAGCTTGGCGCCGGAGCGGATGATGCCGCCGTGCTCCTGGTGAGTTCCTGGCAGGAAGCCTGGAACATCTTCAAAAGTGATGATCGGAATGTTGAACGAATCGCAGACACGCACAAAACGAGCGGCTTTTTCGCTGGCGTCAATATCCAGCACGCCAGCCAGCACCGCAGGCTGATTGGCAACGATGCCCACCGAATGTCCGCCGAGACGCGCAAAACCAACCACAATGTTTGCCGCAAAGTTTTCATGGATCTCAAAGAAATGTCCATCATCCACGATCATGTGAATGACTTCCTTGATGTCGTATGGCTTGTCCGGCGATTCGGGGACAATGGTGTTCAGTCCTTCTTCCATGCGCAAAAGATCATCCCCATTCTGAATGAAGGGTGGATCCTCCATGTTGTTTTGCGGCAGATATTCCAGCAATTGGCGGATGAGGAACAATGTATCCGCTTCGTTATCAGCGGCGACATGACACACGCCTGATTTTTCCGAGTGGACACTTGCGCCGCCAAGATCTTCGAATGAAACATCCTCATGTGTTACCGTCTTGACCACATCCGGGCCGGTGACGAACATGTAGGATGAGTTACGTACCATGAAAATAAAATCGGTTAGAGCAGGCGAATAAACCGCGCCCCCGGCACAGGGTCCCATAATGACGCTGATTTGTGGGATCACGCCCGAAGCCAGTGTGTTGCGCAGAAAAATGTCGGAATAACCTCCCAGCGAAACGACACCCTCTTGAATGCGCGCGCCGCCTGAGTCGTTTAATCCGATCACGGGCGCGCCGGTCTTCATCGCCATATCCATGATCTTGCATATCTTTTCCGCATGAACTTCTCCAAGCGAACCGCCAAACACGGTGAAATCCTGCGAAAAGACGTAAACCAAGCGGCCTTCGATGGTGCCCCAACCGGTCACGACAGAGTCGCTCAAGAATTTTTGCTCGTCCAGGTTGAAATCGTGAGTGCGATGTTCGACGAAAGCATCCACCTCGTGAAAGGAGCCCTTGTCGAGAAGGATGTCAATGCGTTCGCGAGCCGTCAATCGGCCCTTCTTGTGTTGGGCATCGATGCGATCTGTTCCGCCGCCCAATTGGGATTTGGATTTCATTTCACGCAGATGGATGATTTTCGGGTTTTCGCTCATAAGACTCTCTTTGAAAATAATTCAGATTTTTTGGATTAAGAACAACCGCGCTTACAAAAGCTAGCAGGATGACGGTGGCCAGAAGGTCGAAGGGCCAATTGGCCCGCAGCTCAGCCTGGACGAAAAGCCGGTCAGCCCAACTCCAGGCCGTATACAAACCTGATGCGACCAGCAAAGCTGCACGCATGTAAGGTTTTCTGTTCCACCAACTCCATAGCAGGAATAAGCCGGTCAAGGCCCAGAGCGCGCCCGTCGCTGCAATATAGATGGGACCCGGTTGCGGCGCGTACGCTATCAGGGTGTCGCGCCATAAAATGCCTGCGGCGAAGCGCACAGTGTTCCAGGCTGTCAGGATTAACACCAGCCATAGAACCAGAGTTACTTGAAATGAAAACTTAAAACCTGGTTTCATTATTTGGCTGGTTTGGGTAAAAATCGCATCAGATCTTTATCGTCCCAACTGGCAACTGTTTCGAGACGGTTAGCATATTGACCTCGATAGGGTGTGCCTTGCAGCATGGTGGAATTGGCAAATACGTAGCGCATACCCGTGTCGTATAAATAATCAGAACCAACGCCTTTTTTCATGGCTTGGAAATAATCGGAACTGTTGGCCAGCCCGTCCATATTGACGACGGTTCTATCGTGAATAAAATAAGCGAAACTTCCGCCGCCGGTCATGCCGATGATGTCGCCCGGTTTGGTGTGCGCCTCCAAAAAGGGGATTACATCCATATAAGGCGCGTCGGGTGGGGTGGTGCCGTGCGGCATCTGTGAGCTGGTGACTTTCCAATAGCTGAAAGACATTTGCGCGCCGAGCGCGGCGACCAATATCCAGGTCAAGGCTTGTGTGACTGCCCATCTTTTGAGCAGGAGATCGAACAAAGTATTTACGAGTATCGCGATGACGAAGACAGAAAGGATTTGTTCTGTCAGCCAGTACCATCCTTTCAAAGCCGAATATCCGGTGATGTTGTAGGACAGGATCTGCAGCCAGCTTCCGACCAGCAATGGGATCAGGCCCGCTTTAACAATGGCTTTGACTGACTGTTTTCGCCTCAACAGAAAAATGCCGCATAGAATAATTACGGCGACTGCAATAATGATTAAAAAATTACTGCGCCAAAGTATGGTGCTTGCTGAAGCCGGGTCTGTGTAAAAAAGCCGGTTGCTCCAATCTCTCAACAGGGGGATCAATTGTCCCCAGGCGTTGGAGCCGCTTGGGTCCAGCGCCAGAAACGAAAGAGTGTCTTTGGGTGTGCCACCGTAGATGATGATCGCAAATGTGCCCCACCAGCGCTTGATCTCTCCGCTGATTGGACTGAATGAGCCAAAAGCGAACTTGCTCCAGAGCATGTAGATGGCCATTAATCCACCAAGAACGCCGTAATACGCCAACCCTTCCCTGAACCAATCTTTCCAATATTTTTTTAATTGCTGCAGGGGCGAGACCATCACCGCATTCATACCGGGAGTGCGGAATACGTATGTTATGCCCCGAATGAGGAGAATAAATCCAAACGTGAACGCGGCATCCAGCAATAAAATGACCGCCGAGAAGACTGGCAGAATATGAAGCTTTCCCCCCGCCAGTAAGAGGATGGATAGTGGCAGACTGCTGGCGGCAATTGCCAGTAAAATATTTTGTAATACTTTAAGCGGTTTCCAACTGGCTGGCTGTTGATAAAGTCCCCAAAAGTAGAAGGCCGGAACTTTGATAATCAGCGCGGCGGCAATCATGATCATGGTTGCGTTTGTCGAATTGTAATAGCCAGGCAGACCGAGCCGCGTAATGAAGGCCGCCAATGCTGCGGCGAAAATAGCCAGGATATCGAGCGGCAGGAGATAACGCATTGGCGTGGCACGGAATACAATCCAGATTCCTGCGATGATGGTGAAAAAGGCTAAATCGAGTCTGCTGAACGTAACGAGCGCGGCGGTGAATCCCAGTACCGCAATTTGCTGAATGCTGGGTTGAGTTTTGCGCCATCCCTGCTCAAACTTGTATACCATGTAAAGAAACAGCATGGTACAAAACAGGCCAATCCCCGATTCGAGTCCCTGTCTGTAATAAGACCAGACCATGAACGGACTGAACACCCAATATATGGCCGCCAACGCTCCGGTCAGGCGCGAGACCGTAGCGCTGAGCAACCGGTAAAGGATGATGGCGGTCGAGACACTGAGCAAGCTCATGACGATCAACAGAACGCGTAAAGGCAGGATCA
>JAJYOH010000160.1 GCA_021796315.1 Chloroflexota bacterium | reverse complement strand
TGAACGTCATTACCCCGGCGCTTTCGGCATACCAGGTCTACACAATTACGATCTGGTTCTTTGGCTGGATCTTCCTTAGCATTGCAGCCATGGCATTCCCCTATCGCCGCAAGGATATCTGGGAGAAGGCTCCAGAGATCACTCGCCAGAGTCTCTTCAATATTCCATGGATCGTGATCGCCGGTGCTTTTGGTCTGATCATCAGCCTGGTAACCGTGTACTTCACCATCATACCCGCATTCCAGGGCGAAGCCATCAACTACCAGTGGCCAGGCCTGGCCTTCTCCTTCGGCTTCTATATGTTGCTGCCGATCCTTCTGTATTATGCCGCGGTCTTCATGAACAAGCGGCGTGGTACCGCGTTTGAAAGACGCTTCAAAGAAATTCCGCCAGATTAGTAGAGCCCGTTTTGCATCCGAGTCATTTTTAAGACAGATGACTCACCGAGGTGGTCCTGGTTTTTAGGCCGGGACCACCTCCAGAGTTCCATATTGACCATTTTCCATCATCCTGCGATCACATCCTTCGGAGGCTGTCATGCCGTTATTCGGAAATAAACCTACCCGAGTCTTTTTCACGACCGACCTGCATGGTTCGACGGTCGTGTTTAAGAAGTTCATCAATGCCGGAAAATTTTATGATGCCCAGGTTCTGATCCTGGGAGGCGATATGATCGGCAAGATGATCGTCCCAATCGTAAACCAGGGAGGGGGGCGTTTTAGTGCCAATTATCTGGGCAAGTTGTATGATGTAGCCGAAGGCGAAAATCTGGATAAGCTCGAAGCGAACTTTGAGAACAGCGGTTTGTATCCTGTAAGGCTATCGCCTGATGAAGTGCAGGCTTATAAGGAGGACCGAGGTCTCGTGGAGAAACGCTTTGCTGAATTGGCAAAAGAACGATTGAGCCGCTGGCTGGATCTTGCTGAGCATCGTTTGCGCGGGATGGGTGTGCGCTGCTATGTGCAACCGGGTAATGATGACCCGTATGAAGTTGACAGCGTGTTCCGTTCTTCCGAGATCATTCAAAACGTTGACGGGCGTTTAATCCAGCTCGATGATAACCACGAAATGATCAATGTTGGCGCGGCCAACCGGACTCCTTGGAATTGCCCGCGCGATAAAACAGAAGAGGAACTTGAGCAATTGATCGAAAAAGTGGCCTCTCAATTGAAAAACCCTGCTCAAGCCATATTCAATCTGCATGTACCCCCTTACAATACAAATCTGGATATTGCTCCCGAATTGGATGACACCCTTACACCCAAAATGTCCGTCGCGGGTGGTTTCAAGATGGTGCCGGTTGGCAGCAAAGCCGTGCGTACGGCAATCGAGAAATATAAGCCGCTGGTCGGTCTTCATGGTCATATTCACGAGAGCCGCTCCGCCCAAAAGCTCGGTGAAACCATGTGCTTCAACCCCGGCAGTGAATATGGCGAGGGGATTCTGCGTGGGGTGGTGTTGGAATTATCGCGTAAAGGATTGGATAACTACACATTTACCCAGAATTAACTCCGGTATCCGGGTTTGATGTAGAATAAGATATCGAATCCGGCTCAGGATTAGAGAAAGCGAAGCCCATGTCACAAAAATTTGATTTCGTCAGTGAAGCGATCCAAATTGTTGAAAAGGCCCAACAAAATGGATTGACCCTGCGTGTATTGGGGGCGACCGCCTTCCGCATCCATTGCCCGGACTATGTACATGTTCATGTTTCGATGGGCCGCGATATCACTGACATTGATTTCGCCGCCTACTCCAAGGAAGGCGAAAAGATCGAGAAATTCCTGACAATGGACCACTTCCAATCCGAAAGGCAACAGGCTTCTCTGACCCCCGGTTTGTTCATCGGACGACACATTTACGAAAACCCCGAAACAGGACTGCATGTGGATGTTTTTGAAGACGAGCTGAACATGTGTCATATCGTCAACTTTCGTAACCGATTAAACCTGGATTCACCCACCATAACCTTGGCGGACCTTTCCCTAGAAAAATTACAGATCGTGACCCTCAACGAGAAGGACGTCCGCGACATGCTCATGTTATTTGCCTCCCATCCAGTGGGAGACACGGAGCATGAGACCATCAACGGCAAATACATTGCCGGTATCATGAGCAAGAATTGGGGTTTTTACCATACTTCCAGCATGAACCTGGGTAAGATACGCAATGGCCTGGATCGCTATAAAGATCTTTTCACAGCAAAAGATAATGAGAATATAAAGGAACGGATCACCCTTCTCGAGCAAATGATCGAAAGCGCACCCAAGTCACTAGCCTGGAAGGCACGTGCCGCTCTTGGGACCCGTGTCCAATGGTACAACGATGTTGAAGAGGTGGAACGCGCCGAACATCTTAATAAACTGGATGATTAACAGATCCCGGCCGATCGATTCGATTAATTCAAAAAAGGAACGATCAGTAGCGATCGCCAGGCAGTGATTGCTTTATTGTCGAATAACAGGATCCTCTTTGCATGGATTATGTCATTGGATGTGATATCGGCTCGCAAAGCCTGAAGGTGGTTTTGATCTCCGCCGAGGGCGGGGTCTGTGGCGAAGCCTCTGCAAATTATCCAATCCAGTACCCGCAACCCACCTGGGCTGAACAGTCTGCAACCCTGTGGGTGGATGCCTTGGTTCAGGCTGTGCGCGCCTTGCTGGCCCAAACAAATATATCCCCACAACAAATATTGGCCTTGGGACTGGATGCGCAGGTCGATGGTGTTGTGGCGGTGGATCAAGGCGGGAAACCCTTATATTCTGGCATCATTTGGATGGACCGGCGCGCGGTCGCGCAATGTGAGGTCGCAGGCAGGCGGATCTCACAGGATGCAGTCTTTAAGATTACCGGCCTAAACCTTGATCCTTCGCACGTTGCGCCAAAAATTCGCTGGCTGGCCGATTATGAGCCGCGTCTCTTTGGTGAAACAGCACACCTCCTCCTGCCTGGCAGTTATGTGGCTTTTGTATTAACCGGCGAACTGGGAGTGGATTATTCGAATGCGTCCTCCACCCTGATGATGGATGTGCGCACGCGCGACTGGTCCCGGCAAATGTGTGATGTATTTGAGATCCCAATGCATTTGTTGCCACCTATCTATCCTGCAACACAGGTGCTTGGCACATTGCGGCAGGAAGTGGCCGAACGACTTGGATTAAGGTCCTCAACAAAAGTTGTTCTCGGGAGTGGTGATGAGCATGCCGCTTGTATCGGCGCAGGGGTGACCCGATCTGGTCTGGTGTGCGATATCGCCGGAACTGCAGAACCCGTCTGTGCTTCGAGTCAGACTGCCTTGTTCGACGCCAGCCGACTCGTAGAAACTCATTGCCATGCCGATCCGGATCTGTGGTTGTTGGAGAATCCGGGTTTCGTTTCGGGTGCCAATTATCGTTGGTTTCGCGACCAGTTCTCGGTCCAGGAGATGACGCGAGCCGCACAAGAAGGGGTGGGTGCTTACACACTGCTTAATGCAGAGGCGGAGACGGTCCCGGCTGGGAGCGATGGTCTCATTATGTTGCCCTGTCTGATGGGCGCCATGGCCCCAACCTGGAACGCCCTGGCGAGAGGAACCTTCATGGGCTTCACCCTGGCCCATCGCCGCGAACATTTTTGCCGCGCCATTCTGGAAGCATCCGCTTATGCCATACGCGATATCACCGATCAAATGCTGCGCATGGGATTGCCTCTTGAAGAAATTCGTGCTGTCGGTGGCGGCGCGCGCAGTCCTTTGTGGAGACAGATCAAGGCGGATGTTACCGGCTTGCCGGTTTCGATTACGGAAACAGTTGAAACGACTGCACTCGGTGCAGGGATCCTTGCATTAGCTGGCTCCGGTTTGTTTGATTCCTTGGCTGAAACAATTGAACTCACCACACATGTGATTGAAACGCGTGAACCGCATCCTAAGACCAGTGCCTTATACGATGAATATTATCAGCTCTATCGGGCAACCTATTTCGCTCTCGTGCCTGTCTTTGAGCAGGCTGCCAAAATCAACCCATGAACAACGAACCTTTGCTGCGCGTAAAATGCTTTTTGCTGGATATGGATGGGACCTTCAATCTTGGGGATAAAATCATCGAGGGCTCCCTGCATTTCATTGATACATTGGACGAACTCGGCCTGGACTATTTATTCCTAACCAACAACTCCTCAAAACATCGCAGCTTATATGCGGAAAAGATCACACGTTTGGGATTGCCTATACCGGAGGAAAAGGTCTTCACTTCTGGAGAAGCAACCGCGCTTTATCTTGCCAGGGAACATCCCTCTGCTTCAGTTTATGTGGTTGGAACACCCGCGCTCGAAGAAGAGTTCCGCCAACACGGTTTTCAACTCCAAGAAAATGATCCGGAGTTGACCGTGCTGGGTTTTGATACCACATTGACTTACCAGAAGCTCTGGAAGCTTTGCAATTTTGTTCGTGCGGGATTGCCTTATATCGCAACACACCCTGACTTTAATTGTCCGACTGAAACCGGATATATGCCAGATATTGGGGCGATGATCGCTTTTGTGCGCGCCTCCACCGGTCGTGAACCGGACCTTGTTGTGGGCAAGCCAAATCGTATGATCGTCGATGCGGTGGCTCGAAAGTATGGATTTTGCATCGATGAAATGGCAATGGTCGGTGACCGCCTCTACACTGATATTGCCCTCGGTCAGAGCTCCGGTATAACAACCTGCCTGGTGCTTAGTGGTGAGACACACACCGAGGACCTTGTCGACTCTCCATTTCAACCGACTTATACGTTTGCAAATTTGGGTGCTCTCGCGCATTGGCTCAAAGCTTATACATCCTGAATGACACCTTTATGAAGAATCATCGCGTGGTTGTGATTGGAGCAGGTTCCACCGGTGCGGCCATTGCACATGACCTGGCGCTGCGCGGCATCCAGGTAACCTTGATCGAACGATTTGGTCCTGCCGCAGGCTCCACGGGTCATAACCAGGCTCAACTTCATAGCGGAGCACGTTACGCAGTTACGGATCCCACCTCAGCGCGTGAATGCATTGAGGAAAACAGGATCCTCCGAAAGTTGATGGCGAACACCCTTGAACTCAATGATGGGCTGTTTATTGCATTGCAGGAAGAACATCTTGAATATCGAAAAACTTTTCTGGAAGCTTGCGCACAATGCAATATTCCAACACAGGAAATTTCACGCGCGCAGGCCTTGCAAATGGAACCCCGCCTCAACCCGGACCTTTTAAGCGCCATCCGTATCCCGGACGGGGTCTTCGACCCTTATCGATTCACATTAAGCTTCATTGCAACAGCGTGCAAGAACGGGGCGACATTTCTTCCATTTAATGAGGTCATTGCACTTGATCCAAAACGCGGACAAGTCACTGTCCACCAGCATGATCAGGATAAAACCAAAATAATTGGCTGTGATGTTATTGTCAACGCGGCAGGACCATGGGCGCCGCGCATAGCTGCGCAGGCAGGTATATCGCTTCCCCTCGAACCATCCGCAGGCGTAATGGTGACCATCCAGGAGCGCCTGTGCAATATGGTCATCAACCTACTCGCACTTCCTGGCGATGGTGACATCATCGTCCCTCAGCGCAATACAAGTATATTGGGCACAACCTCCTGGACGGTTGAAGATCCTGACAATATTCCAATTCCACCCGGTCATGTAAGCCGCCTGCAAGAGCTCGCGGACTGGATGATGCCTGGTGCCAGCAAGATCCCAGTGCGCGGTATGATGGCTGCCGCACGACCGCTGATCAAAGACTCCACCAGTGAGGGACGTTTGGCATCCCGCACTCATCGCTGCTATGACCATGCCGAGGATGGGGCAGCTGGTTTCTTCTCCGTCATCGGCGGGAAGACCACGACCGCACGCTACATGGCTGAAAAAACGAGTGATATGGTATGTATGCAACTGGGAATTAACGTCCCTTGCAAAACGCGAACAGAGCCATTGGTCTCACATCGTTTGTGGATATAAATATGGAAAGGCCATTAACCCTTCGAATCCGGAGGACCTCCAGGCATCCTGACGAAGAATCCACCCGCAGATTTTGGCAGGAATTTCATGTGAATGTAGCCGAGCAAGACTATGTACTGGATGCGCTCGAAGCCGCGTGGAAACAAGACCCGTCCCTGATGTTTCGGCATTCGTGTCATCATGCATCCTGCGGCAGTTGCGGAATCCGCATTCAGGGGCGGGAAGGGCTGGCATGCATTACACCGGCTTTAAGAGCAGATCGACCCAGCGTCTTGCGCCTCGAACCGTTGCACAACTTTCCCGTATTGGCTGACCTGGTTGTGAATATGGGTTCGCTCGCACAAAAACTGGAACGAGTCAAGGCTCAAGTTGTGACGAGAAGTGAAACTGGCCAGCGTTTTGAGAGTTGTATTGAATGTGGTTTGTGCATCAGCGCCTGCCCAATCTCTGCCACCAACGAATATTATCTTGGCCCTGCTGTTTTGGCCGCTGGGCGAAATAATATGGCCTCGCCTGAGGTGCGCGAACAAGTGGGATCACGTAATGGGGTCTGGCGCTGCCATGGCGCTTTTGAATGTACGGAAGTATGTCCCGCCAGAGTTGAACCTGCCGCAGCGATAATTCACCTGCGAAAAGAGCTGCTGATTTCCATGATAAACAGAAAAGAAAAATAACATGAATAAACTAACCTACGATCCCGCAAATGGAATAGATTTCTGGGAAGCGATCCACAAACTGCCCGGATTTCCTGCACAAGAGACTATGCCCATCAAAAAGATGATCTTTGAATCAGGTGCGTTATTCAGGACGACAGACATTCTGAAATCAATCGGCGCGCATCAGGATGCGCCTTTGGTGGTCGTGATGGATGAAACGCCGATGCGCCGTGCCGGGGAGGATCTAAAAGAGCTCGCACTTGCGATATTTCGAAATGATGGCTGGCAGGTAAAGGTGGCCCGGATGCACGCCAATGAGAGTGGGCAGGTTCACACAGACATGCCACACATCCATGAAGTGCAAGCCAGCCTGGGTCGCGGCTGTTCCGTGTTATCGATCGGTTCTGGCGTTGTCACTGATATCGCCAAACATGGCTGTTTCCTCTATCAGCAGGAAACAGGTGAGTCTGTTCCCTTCGCTGTGTTTCAAACAGCCAACAGCGTGAGCGCGTTCACTTCAAACATGTCGCCAACATTTGTAGATGGCGTCAAGCGCACACTTGATTCACGCTATCCGGATGCATTGATCTGTGACCTTGAAACCCTGCGTGACGCGCCAAAGGAAATGACTGCGGGAGGGGTTGGCGATATGTTGGCGGTATTCGTCAGTTTCCCGGATTGGTATCTGGCATTTCGGCTTGGCATGGACTCCACCTATTCAGAGCTGGCAAGGAATCTGGTTGGTCCTTTGGATGAACTGCTAATTGATCATGCAGAGGGAATTCGACTCGGTGAAATGGAAAGTGTGGCCATGCTCGCAAAGATCATTTCCCTGGGCGGCTTGGCCATGTCGCTTTCGCATGCGACCACCCCAATGTCCGGCTTTGAACATGTCATGTCACATGTCCTGGATCTACAGGCAGAGATTGGCCATGCGTCTTTGACCGTTCATGGGTCGCAGGTGGCGCTGGCGACTTTGGCTGGCACGGAAATGTATCATCGCTTCCTAACGGGATTTGATCCTGCCGCGCTTAATATAGATGATTGCTACCCGGATATGGAAGCCATGAAAACACGTATTGAAGAAAATTTCCGCACGATTGATCCCTTGGGCAAAGCTGGAGCGGAATGCTGGGCCGACTACAAACAGAAATTGGAAAGGTGGCATTCGCACCGCAGGGAATTTGAAACTGCGATTGAAGATTGGGATTCCTTACGCACTGAATTGGGTGTGCAGACGCGTTCTCCTGAAGTGATCCTGCAAATTCTGGAGGCAGTGAATGCACCGATGCGCTGGTCCCAACTTACGCCAGCCATTAACGAAAAACAGGCACATTTCGCTTTTCTAAATGCTTCCCTGATGCGCAAGAGATTAACCCTGGGTGATATATTACTGTTCACCGGCTGGGACCGCGAAGCTTTGTGGAAACAAATCTGGAAACAGTATGCCTGAACATGGCAGGGAATTGATATGAGAGATATCCCCTCGCCTCGCAATGTGCCTCGTTGGTTCGATCCACGCACAAGGCAGGTTGGATCATGGGGATTCACCTTTAATCGACTGACAGCCCTGGGTTTGACTTTTTATCTGGGTTTGCATTTGGTTATATTAAGTAAACTTGCCCAGGGACAAAATGCTTATGACGACTTTGTAGAGTTTGCACATCTACCTCTGATCAAATTAAGCGAGATCATCCTGATAACCGCAGTTCTTTTTCACGGGTTAAATGGGCTTCGCTTGATCATGCATGCGATGGGAATTGGCCTTCGCAGACAGAAGTTATCACTTGGAGTTGTTTTGGCTTTAACAGTAATAGGCAGTATTATATTTGCCATTCGATTGTTTGGTGTGTAAAACAAATGGACCATAAAACAATAAGCAATAAAGACAATATTCGCTGGCTGGCTCAAGCAGTGTTGGGAATATTGCTGGTTATTCTGTTGTGTATACACTTGATTGTCAATCACTGGGTCGCGCCGCAGGGATTGCTGACTTATGCTGATGTAGTTCATTACTATGGTTTTCCCAGTATCGCATTAATGGAGGCCGCATTTTTAATCATTGTGACTTCCCATTGCCTGCTGGGTCTGCACAGTATTCTTCTGGATCTTAACCTCCCATCTCTTATCGCGCGGATAACTATCTGGATTTTGATAATTCTCTATGCCACTATAATTTTTTATGGCATCTGGTTGATCATAAAAATTGATTGAATATTTCCCGCTTTCTGCACCTCATCCGTCAAATACTCAGTGACTTCAGCTAATTGATTTGCCCCGATCAATCCCAGCATCTTTGTCAGGTCGATGCTGTTGATCAGAATGGATGGATAACTGCCATCCTGTTTATGTTCACGATATGCTCCAATAATCGACCGGCAATAAACTATAGTTGATCCTGGTCCGATACCGCCAATGATCCCAACGGTTTTTATACTAGTAGTCTGTCAAACCTGAATTTTTGGATATAAATGTTTTAGTTTGATACGAGCATCGGCAGTGGTAAAACGCCAATCTACCTTAACAACTTGTTCATTACGTTCTTTTGCCCAAGCTTGCGCCTCAGCATCGAGAATATCCTGATCTGGAATACGTCGGTTCAAACATTGACGCACAAGAGCACTCAGTTCAATTTCAGCCATGTTCAGCCAACTGCCTGCCATGTTTCGGTGTGTAATGAATTTCGAACCTTCTGCTCAAACGATGAGCTTCTTCTGGCTCGAAAGCTTCATAAAAAGAAGCCAGCTTATGAGTATTGAGATTATCCATCACCAACACGATCACTTCTGCATCCGGATAATGTACATCCGATAAATCTTTCATAACATGCGCCCAATCTATGGATTTGCGATGTGAATGGGTTTCAATAAAACGCATGCCTGCCAAGGGCTCAAACAGGATGAAGATATTGGCATTGCCTTGTCGCTGGTACTCATAGTCTTGCTTTTCAAGCTGCCCCGGTTGGCTTGGCAAGGGTTCATATTTCTCGGCCAGCAGCTGTTTGGGCATCTCATCCATGCAGATTTGAGGCCGTTTTGGATCATACGGACGCTTGTACACACCCAAAACACCTTCCATCGGACATACAAAGGCCGCATCTGCTTTCGGTGGAATGCACCAACTTTCTTTCAACCACGGCTTGAGTTCGTTTTTTTGAGGGCAGTCCGAATGGTTTCGTGAGAAACCTCATCCACATAGTTGCGCTTGACCATCTCTGCCTGCAACATGCGCAGTGTCCAGCGCTCTCGTCCTTCTGGAGGTTTGCTACAAGCAATGGCTACCAAATGTGCTTCTGCTTCGCCGTCCAAACTATGCACGTACTCGCGATTTGGATCCTTGCGTTCAATGGAGGCCAGCCTCTGAGTTTGAAATGAGCGGCAAACAATTGTAACGGTATTGTTCGTCACATCCAACACCTGACTGATTTTCGTTCTTGTCATACCTGCATCCACTTTCAGTAGAATTCTGGCTCGTGTCAATTTGCGTGCAGGCGCTACGCCTGATGAAATCAGTTTTTGAAGTTGTTCACGCTCTTCTCTTGTTAATTGAACTTTGTACCTTTTCATCTTTTGCCTCCGGTGAACTTACTTTATCACCAGAGACCCTATTTCACAAAATCAATTTTGACAGACTACTAGTTTCTCGCACACATCATTATTCTTTTTTGGTTCAGCGTACTAACCATTTCCAGATTCTGGCCGAAAAAGTAGGTCGGTATGGTTGATCACCTAGCCGACCTTAGAAGATGATGCAAGTGGCAACTGACGACCAGACTGAAGTAATACCCTCAAAATCATCTTTTTGCCTTTAAAAGAGCATGAAAAATATGTCCGATTGTGTATATCCCTGCCCGCGCGGCTATCATCGCATCCTCAAACTAGCACGCACCATCGCGGACCTGGCAGGGAGCGAGACTATCCAGTCCGCGCATCTGGCAGAGGCGCTGCAGTATCGCCCGAAGATTGTGATGGGGTAGCAAGTTCTATTATTCGCGCAATTGTGTTATAGAGTGACCGGCAAAAGGAGTTTGACGTCGCTCTCTTTTTGGGATGGCGATAATTGACTGACATTATGGGGAAAGTCTGTCAG
>JAJYOH010000159.1 GCA_021796315.1 Chloroflexota bacterium | reverse complement strand
ACCATCCCAAAATTCTTCCAGTGCCACCACGACTTCCCCGCGGTAAATCGCCGTGCGGCCCTTCGGCTTGCTCTTCCGATGCAAATAACCATGCCTCAGGATCCGTACCGCATACTTACGATGATATACTCTCAACGGTTGAGATTTTAACTTTTTCGAATGACTGAAAGTTCCAGGCTAAGAGGGTTTCCAGTTCAGGTCGATGGTTCGCATGAGCATTCTGGATACAATCCGTCAGAGCTTGCTTGAATCTATCAAACTTGGCATAGTATTTGGAATACAAACATTCTTTGCGCACATAGCGCCAGAGCCGCTCGAAAGGCTCTTCATAATGCACCTCGAATAGGTAGGGAGATACAATGATTCACGAATACTTCATCAAGTGAGATTAACACGAAATTCCCAATGTTGTCCTTCCCGGACACGGCACACCGTATATTGTCCAAGCCGAACCTGTTCCCAGAATTGAGCCTTACAGATCTGCAGTTGTCTGCAAGCCAGACGGATCGATAAACTGCCGGCGGGGATCTCTGTCAAGTTGAGGCGGGCGATGTCTTCCGGCGTCAGTCGTAACCAGATGGGATTAATACCAGCTTTGTGCTCGTTATGCAAGATCCCCTTGTGAGCCCAAAGCACAATGGTGTTATGAGTGGTATGGAGACATTGGGCAACCGCCTGTACGGACATTAGGCCGTCGCCGCGCGGCTGGTCGCTGTGCGGCACAATGGGGCAGGCGGTTGGAATGTGGAAACGTTGGCGAGTACCCATCACTCGCCGGTAGGACCATTCCATTCCTTGGGAAGTTTTCAGTCCCTGTTGATTGAGGAGTTCGGCAATGCGGTCATCGGAATGTTGTTGAGCCAGAGTGCGGATGGTCTCCACGATCGAGGTCTGGAGGCGATGTCCGTCAGCCGCAGTGGGACGATGAACAGTCAGAAGAGTCAGAGTGCTGGTCTGCCAATGGATCTGAATTTGAGTCTGGCCGGGTTGGGAGAAGGAATCCAAGCGGATATCCCGGATCAAGCATTGCAACATGCGCTTGCGATCAGCGGGCAGGGTAGTGGCGGCGGTCCAAACCTGCGGAACCTCTTGCACCAAAGCCTCTACCCGTGTTCGGTCCGTTGGCGATAGCGGCGCCAATTGCCGGGGTTGAGCCTGAGTATAGGCATGCTGCAACTCTTCCACACATTGCAAAGCGGTATTCCATTGCGTTTCCAACTGGCGCGCCACCAGGCGGTTCTCCGGTTCCACTTGGTTGTATTGGCGGTGTATCCGCTCGGCTTCAAACTGAGTGCGTTCAATGCGCTGCTGCCAAAGCCGATCCCTGGCCCGACGCTGTCGTTCCAGTTGATCCAGGGCCGCCAGGGTCGCCTCGATGTGCGCAGGTTCGATCACTTGCAAAAAGGCATTCACCACAGCCTGATCCACGGGGGAGGCCTTAAAGCTCTGGCAAATGGGGTCTCCGTAGCGCTTCTTGAGGTGATCACAGCGATAGTACGGCCCGGTGTTGGTGTAGTACACCACCATCCGTCGCCCACAGCGTGCACAGAAGACCCTTCCCTGCAGCAAAGCATCCCCCTGGCGAGGCACGCTGGAGGTTTGGCCAAAATAGCCCAGGTTTTTGAGCAGACGCTCACGATTGGCCAGATACTGCTCCCAGGTTATGTAGGCGGGATACACATTCGGGACCAATACTTCCCATTCTTCCGGCGGCAGACGGGTTCGCTTGGGCAGCTCGCCGACCACTCGTTTGGCAGCCTGCTTTCGGCGGCCATATGCAAATGTACCGGCGTAGGCGGGATTGCTCAAAACCAAATGAATAGCTGGATAACTGGCCCGCTGCCAGACGATCTGGCCCAACTCCTCCCCCTGCGTGATCAAGCGCGGCATGAGCAGGTCTTGATCCCGAAAGTAGCGCAACACGGCGTTGGCGGTTCCCAACCGATCGAATTGTTCGAAAATCATCCTCAGGGTAGCCTGCACATCCTCATGGGGATCCAACTGGACGCGATGATCGGGAGTCCGGATGAACCCCACGGGCAGCATCTGAGCCAATTCCCCTTTGTGCGCCTTATTCAAGCGTCCTCCCTGCAGACGGGTTTTCAAGGTATACAGCTCCGCTTCTGAAAGTGTACCTTTCAGTCCTAACAAAAGCCGGTCATTATAATCCCGCGGATCGTAGATGCCAGCCTCATCCCCGATCAAGGTACCGGACAAGGCTGCCACCTCCAAAACCCGATACCAGTCACTGCAGCTGCGCGCCAAGCGGGATACTTCTAAGGCCAGCACAATCCCGACTTGATCTAGGCTGATGGCGCTGATCAGCTGCTGGAAGCCTGCTCGCTTGGCCGCACTAGCCGCGGACTGGCCCTGATCCTCATCAATGGTGATGACTTGCTTAGGATCCCAACCTAATTGGCAGGCCCGATCCGCCAGCGCATATTGCCGTTCGGTGCTCTCACTGTTGTGGAGCACTTGTTGCAGGGTCGACTGCCGGACGTAGACATAGGCTTTTCTCTGGAGATGGACTGGAAGAATTTTGGGATGGTGGTTCATTTTGACCCTCCGGATAAGTGGACAAGAATTTCAGGCTGGCTTCCACCAGCCACAGAATCAAAAGCCGCCGATTTTCCAGCGGGAATTGGTCCCACGCAGGATAATTGATCACACGCTGCTCCTTTCTGGCTATTTCGTGCTTGAAGTTCAGTGATGATCTTAGCCAGATTCAGCAAAGCGCAGGCATCCAGTTCGCCTGGCTCCTGCAATTCAGGGTTCGACTCGGCTGTGGCCCCGCTGTTTATGATTTTTGTCCAGCTTTCGGGGATGAAAGCGCGACTACCGTCTGGGAGCTGAATATCCCAATTGGTGTCTGCTTCGTTCTTTCGATAGGATCGAAAAACTTCGACGATTTGCCCGGCCAGGGGATGACCGGGATGTGTTATTTGAATCTGATTGTAAGTGCGGCGTTTTCCAGTCGTATTCTGTTGGGCGTTCTTCGATCAGGTTGAGATTAGGGGAGTAGGGCGGCAGAAAACACAATTCGATATTCAGGCTTTTGGCCTTTTCGATCACCAAGGCGCAGTGCTGGTAGCGTGCATTATCCAGAAAAATGGAGATCGGTATTCCAGCATACAACGCGGCAATCTTTTCCAACAAAGCACACACACTTTCAGCGGTGATGTAGGCATCGTTGGTAACGGTAATCAACTCGTGCGTGATGGCATGGAGCGCTCCCAGAACATTGAAACGCTGACGACCCGCTGGCGCTTGAATAAACACTCGCACGACTGACCAAAGAAAGCCAAGAAATGGCGCTAATACAAAATGTGCGGCGTCCACAAAGAAAACGGCTCGCTGGCCTGCTTGCGCTTCCTCTAAGCGAGGCTGAATCACTTCTTCCAAAAACTCTTTCTGGGCTTGTGGATTGGCTTTGGCAGGCACCATGCCTACTCTGCGGCAACGCAAATGGAGTTTTTTTTCAGGAATTCGCGCACCTGAGTCTCGCTACGCTTCACACCGGTAATGACTTCCACTTCATGTTGCGCTTGCTTGATCGTGGCTGGCGGATGATCTCGAAAATGGCCTTCCAACGATACAATATGCTCCTTCAATTCGCTCTCTGGCTGATAATAATGTATCTCCTTTAGCTTCTCGAGGCCGCCTTGTTGATACAGTTCAAAATAATTCCGGAGGGTGTTTTCTGTGACACCAACGATTTCGGCAATCTGAGCATGTGGCAAACCGGCTGCCTTCAACAACATCGCTTCCATCCGCCGTTGCACCAAAACCGCAAGATGGTTGTAACGCTGGTAGCGAATTTCTTCGAGAAGTTCTGGTGTGAATTCAAGCTGGATGGTCATGCCTCCAATCTTACCAAAATTTGTTTCTTCCAAACTTTAAAACCGCAATTTGTGCCCGCTTTCAGTATACTTTAGTGCCCCTCCCCACATGGCTGACCACTAATCCTTGCCGAGCCAGTTCTTGATAAGCGCGCAAGACTGTGCCGGTCGTGCAGTTCCATTGCTTGGTCATCTTTCGCACGGGAGGCAGGGAAAAACCCGGTTTGAGCGCGCCCGAAAGAATATCATCACGAATCGATTGAACGATTTGCTGATAAAGATGCGATTGATCCATGAGTCGAGTATAGTTTGAGGGGAGATATTAATCAAGTTCATGAGACAGTACACAAATCTGGCATACGGGTATAAGTTCCGACCCTCTTGGAGATGCCCACAAAATAGAGAATAAACCATCAAGAAACGAATGAACACCCCTGCCGCCTCTATTTGCTAATGGAGACCCATCCAAACTGCTCCACATACGCCTGGCCCTCGGGACTGAGAACGAAGTTGATAAAGTCATTGGCGAGCGGCTGGGATAAGGGTCCGGTAAGGAGCGAAAGTGGGCGGGACAACGGATAGGTCCCATCCCCGACAGAATCTTTCGAGGGGAGTGTGCCGTTAATCGCTACCGCTTTCACGCTTGGATTAATGTATCCCAATCCAACGTAGCCAATAGCGGCAGGCTCACTGGCGATCTCCGCTGCTACATCGCCGTTGGTTGCCACTGCTAATAATTTGGGCGCCGTGGCTTGTTGATTTCCGAGCGCCAGTTCGTCGAATGCGCCGCGTGTTCCAGACGAGAGTTCCCGCTGTACAGGAATTATCGCGAGATCATTTCCGCCAAGTTGTTGCCAATTGGTGATCTTGCCCATGTAAATGTCCTGAAGCTGGGTCAGCGTGATAGACTTGACCGGGTTATCAGGATGGACAACCATGGCAATTGCATCCTTGGCAAATGTATACACTTTGATCCCCTGCGATTCCTCGGAACTGAGCGCGCGTGAAGCCATGCCTATATCAACGGTTCCCTTGTGGATCGCCTGAATTCCCACCACCGAGCCTCCGGCGGCAACATCAAAGAGAACTTGCGAATGCCGTTGGTGAAACACATCGGTGAGTTGAGTTATCAAAGGTTGTACCGTGGTGGAACCTGCAAATGTCAGCTTGCCGATCAACGGACTTTCGGAAGGCGTTGGTTGGACTTGCGTGCCTCCGATGCACGAAGACAACGGCAAAGCTGTCAGCAGAACCGCCATAACGAACATCAGAAAATTCTTTTTCATGCCATCCTCCTCAAGGGATTGAAATGCCTTTCAAGTTTATTCTTGGGATGCAGAGACGATACTATTCATTCACCGGCTCACCGAGTTCCTCTGTTGTTTTGCTTGTTGCTTGGATGCCTTTCGTCTCGAGCCATTCGAAGAACTTCTCTACAATATCCGGGTCGAACTCTTTGCCTGCCGCAGAGCGGATGTACGCCAGCGCTCTCTCTTGCGGCCACGCTTTGCGGTAGGGCCGGTCACTGGTCAACGCGTCCCACACATCCACAACGCTGAAGATGCGAGCCGCAAGCGGAATGGCAGTGTTCTGCAAACCACCCGGATAACCTGATCCATCCCATCGTTCATGATGGCAATATGGAATATCCAGCGCATCCTTCAGATATTCAATGGGACGAAGCATGATATATCCGTATAAGGGATGCTGGCGCATAATGGCCCATTCCTCATCGGAAAGCCTTCCAGCTTTATTAAGGACACGGTCGGGGATCGCCATCTTTCCAACATCATGAAGAAATGCGCCTCTGCGAATATTGATGATCTTTGCCTCTGGCAGGCCCATATAACGCGCAAATTCTTGAACGAGTTGGGCGACACGGCTCGTATGTTTTTCTGTTTCATGATCGCGCAGTTCCAGCGCGCTCGACCAGCCCTGCAAGGTTGCATCGTAAGCATCACTCAAATCCTGGTTTGCATTTTTCAGATCATTGATCAAGCCCGAATAAACGGCATGCAATTCCTTTTCCATGTAAACGAACGTATCGGAGAGTTCTCCAATCTCATCTCCAAAACCAATTCTGAAAGGGTTGTGCTTCCGATCAAAGAAGCTGCGCGGCACGAAGGGCTTGTTAAAATCAGCGTTCGCAATCTGGTGCGCGGCGGTAGAAAGACCGCGGATCGGGTTAACTATATTTCGCACGACAAAAATCGTCATGATCAAAAAAAGAACAGCAATGAATAGCAAGCCGATCATCAAAATGTTCTGGGCGGTTTGCGAGACGGCATAGAACGCTCCCGTATCACGCGTTACCGTGAACACAACCGTTTTGCTTCCCACAGGCATGAGTGTTTCCAAGGAAAAACCGTTCTTAGTGTAGCTGACCGGACTGTTGGATAAAGCGCCTTGTCGAAGCGCCACCTGATCTCGCAGGCTCAATTGATAAGCCAGACGCTGCAATTCGGAGAGCATATCAATTCCCACGATGACCACGCCATCCTTCGTATCTTTCCTTGAAAGATAAACAAGGCGGCTTCCGATCAAATACAAATCGGAGCGATTCGGTGGAACGATGTTGATCAATGACGAAACCTGATATAAGCTGGATTGGACGATATTGGTTCGTGCAATATTGTCCGTATCATAGATCTGTAAGAGATCCAATTCAAAACGGTCGCGGACGATCACTGCGCGGCTATCCATCGCCATCAGAGATTCGGAAGAATCGCTTTGCAAATTGGCAGCAATCTCCGGATCGGAGGCAAGCACAATGGACGCGGTATCCACGTTTTTGATCCGGCTTTGTAAGAGCGAACTAAGATTCCTGCTGTCGTTAGCCACGTCTCGATTTAGTAAGGTGGTAACGGTTGAATCCATTCCATATTTCAGGATCCCGCCAAACGCCAGCATGGAAACTAACATGATGCCCGCAAGCGGCAAAACTATTTTCAAGAAAAGAGGTTGGGAAGATCGAAACCGAGGCATACGTAATTTCATTTTTCTCTTCATAAATGATCGGCGTAGTCCAGCAATGCGGAGGCCATTTTAATTCTCTTTGATGCAGGAAAATTGTAGTCCGCGCTCTTGAACGATTGGTTAACGATTTGTTAGGGAAATGAAAATAAAAAGCTCGTCGGGGATTATTTTCATTGGCATTCAAACGCAGTCGTGCCGTTTCGCGTGTTCCAACGGCTTCGACATGTTCCACCGCCGCGCCGAGTCCGAATAGCGGCATGTTGCCGTAGACGCATTCAAATTGATCCGGGTTAACGAGGTAAGTCTCGTGCCAAATGCCGACGATGCCGTTCGCACCAACGACCTGATTGAATCTCTTCCACGGTTCGAGATGCGGATCGGACGGCTGCCGCGCGAACCGCTCCAAGTCCTCGAACGAACGCCAGTATTGGATGAGGACCGGACCATTCGGACCAAAAGCAAAATCGCTGCGAAGCATTCCTTTATCCGCATATTTGTAAAGATTTTGAAGCATGGGCGCCATCGCAGCGAAAACCGGAATCCACTTATCGAATCGCCACCATTGGTTGACGCGCATCCCGATCAAAAAGACAACGAAGGGTTTATCTGTTTTCGCTGTGTAACGACCGTTAAATATTTTTGCCATTCTTGTTCTCCGATAAAATTTTTCTAAAGATAATCACATACCCAAACCGAAGATTACACAAAGCTTCGGCGGTTTCGTTTGATTCTGATCAAGATTAAAATAGTACCTGCTCAACCGGGCGGCGCAGCGAACGCGGCATTGCATCAGCATAACCAAAGCGAACCAACAACTGTGGTAAAGCGTTACCAAGCCCAACAGCACTCTGAAGTTGTTCGCGGACACCTGCTACTTCGATTGGTTGATTAAGAAAAGCAAGTTTGATGTCCAACGAAGTCATCGTAAGTGCCATGCGCTCGTACACCTGACCTGTACGCACCCAGGCGGTCTTGTTATCCGATTCAGCAGCGATCACAATTGCACCTGAAGAACTTCGCAATTTCTTGGCGTCAACATCCGCTTGCTGTTGCGGCTTTGTGCTTGCTACCAGTATCTGCCCAAGCCAGCGTGGACCTTCCGGATTGCCTGAACAGCGCGTGTACAAACCGTCGAGCGAAGCCAAGGCTTCCTTCTTGTTGAAACGCAGCCAGTAGATCAACTCATCCAGAAATGCCTTATCAGCATACTGGCTAAGATTGCCCTGATTGACGTATTCCAACACCGTCTCCAAATCATCCCGGTTTGTGGCAAGGCGCAATACCGCATTGGGTTCCAGGGGCAAAGTCTGCAATTGGTCAAGGTTGTTGCTCTTAACAGGTTGCCGATTGTATTCAGAGCGCGTGTTTTGACGAAGAGGGATTGCGTCGAACAATGGGCTGGGCTGCGCGGTATCCGCTATCAGATGGACGCGAATAAAATCTGCGGCATCGGGATAAGTTACTTCAGTTGTGTACCCAGCAGCGCGGGCGGCTGTCAACAGGTTTTCTAACGCGCACCCTAGGCTGATCCAGAGTTCGCGATCATTGGGATCAACAGATGGCAAACGACGGGCATAGTCTGGGTGGATTTCGATGGCATTTTCCTGGATGGCAAATTTCCACGGCTGGGTGTTGTGCGCGTTCGCCGCGAGCGCGGCAAAACGGATGAGTTCTCGCATCTGTGCTGACAAAGTTGAATCCTTTTCAAAAGGTCTGTGATTGTAGTTGGCTTGTTGGTCATAACCGAGCCATGGCGCGTCTTCATAAAGAACATATCCGCCGGTTGCGGTCACACCGACGACTGCCAACAGCTTTAGAAGATCACGACGGCTAAGGATTAAATGAGATGGCGTTTTGTTCATATTTTATAAGGCTGGCGTTTAATAATTTTTTCCATACTGTACTCTTTGGCTTGCTGCCTCCAGCCATACACTCCCATCGCGCGATATAGCCAGCCAGGAATAAACGGCTTTGCCAATAGCGCTTGCGCCTCAGACGGAATCACCATGCCTTGTGCGAGCGATTCCGCCGCGAGATCAAGAGCTTTCTTCAATGGAATGACGCGTCCATCCAATTCGTTGAGCGGCATACCATGAATCATTCCTTCGCCCGCACCCAACGCCAATGATCGCGCCCATTGAAAGTTGGTCAGCCGCGCGAAATTTTCGCAGATCGCCAGCGCGGTCGCGTTGTGATTCGGCTCGGGGAATCCACAATTCGCAATGGCAGCGAATAACTGACGAGGTTTGTTTCCGCTTTGTGACGTGCGATGTGAAGCGATGTGTTCCAACGCATTCATCACAGGCGCGGGAAGAGAATCCACGTATAACGGGAAAGCCAACAAAACCAAATCAGCAAGATCAATAGCGGATAGCATCGCTTTTGTTCTTTCTGCCGAATACATCGTGGTATGGATGTAAATGGTTTCAGTTTGAATATTATGTGCTTTCAATAGTTCAAACAGATAACTGCCGAGCGAATTGGATGTGCTTTTGCGCGTGCGCGGACTTCCTACAAGCAACAACGCGCGTTTTATCGGTCTCGCTTCCACGCTTTCATTCTGACTTTGTGGCGGCTTTACGGCTTGGATTCTTTTCCCCGCTTCGAGTTCATTCAAGCATCTCTGAACCGACGCTTGAATCTCTCTTTCGGTTTGATTCGCTAAGACCATTCCCGTGACCATTCTCTTAGCATAAAGATTTATCGCATTGCGATAAGTGAGATGACGGAATATCGCTTCGCTTTGTGCGTCGGGTTGATCCATCCAACCGATTGCCAAAAAGTCCGGATAAGCGGGATAACGCCGTGCATGATGTGTCTCACCGTTGATCTTTTCAAAGAACGGCAAGACATTTTGGATTTGATGGTCCACCATTTTCTTAAGGCTGGACGAATAGCCGCCGAACGTGACCGGAGTAAGATAAACCATCAGTTGAGAATTCGCTATCGAGGCGGCAATGATGCGGTTTTCATCGTTCACATTGCAAAGACCGGGGTTGCGAATCCAGCAGAAGAAATCGCCCGCGCAATTACCGATCTTGATGTCACATAATTTCAAATGCTCCACTTCCCAGCCGCGCGACTTGAGTTCATCAATCAACGCATTGGAAACACGTTGACCAGTCAAGTCATTTTCGCCCGAACCATTCAGGATGACTGCTTTCATAATTTATTCCTTGATGAATTGTTGATTGAGGGATTTCATTTCATACAGATATAAATCATCACCGCTCGTGCCGAGGGGAGGCAGGTTGCCCGCGATCTCAAGAGAAACAATCCCATGAACGCGTGCCCAGATCAGCATGGCAACGGTCAGGGACAAGATATCCGCTTCACCGCCATATTTTTTCCACATTTCAAATCCACCTTTATATTCCGCCTGAACCTTTGGAAAGGATTTGACGTTCAATTTTCCGGCGAGGCGCAATTGCTCGATAACACTGACAAGCGCGCTCAGCGAACGCGCTGCGGAAGGTAACACTTCCATCAGCGGCGCGTGATAGCCGGGAATCGGAGTTCCGAAAATGAGTTGATAACGTTGTGGATATTTCAATGCCCATTGGCGATAAGCCAGACCGATCGCGTTCATTCGCCCAGTCAGGTCTTCGGGCGGCGCCGCGTCACGCGCGGCGAGCTGCGAATCACCAAACGAAGTGTAGGCGTCAATGATGAGCGCGGTCACCAACGCGTCGCGGTTGGGAAAGTAGTTATAGATAGCGGGCGCGGTGATCTTGAGTTCACGCGCAATTGCCCGCAGCGACAATGCCGGTGCGCCATGCTTGGCGATATGCTTCCAGGCAACATCTTTGATCGCCTGTTGGAGGTTGGGAATTTGCTTTTTTTGTGTCGGTCTGACCATCATCGCTCCTTATAACTAAACGCCGTATATTTATTAATATACGGCGTTTAGT